>JAAGZO010000249.1 GCA_024206195.1 bacterium
GGAATAGATGTGTTATATGAATTAAATATTTACACGGAAACATAATGAGAAAGACCCTGAAGAAAACGTACGAAAAGGCCTGGAGGAGCTTTTATGTCATTATACATGCCATTAAATAGATTGGAAAAGAGCTTGATCTAGGCGATCTAAATATAGGGGGTCTTTGCATGCCTTCTCTTACGAAGGAATACTCAAACCCTGCACAAACGGACCGGAGAGGAAGGGAAAATCGTCCATACTAGAGGAGAGAGGAATAGGCTGGAAAAACACCAAATCGGTACAAGTAGGAACAAGACCCTTCTGGTTGTATGAAGACCTGCGGGGAGAAGGGGATAGCATGGGCGAAGTTCAAGCAGAGACGAGGGACCTCTAAGGGTTTTGAGCTATATAGACCCAGAGAAATCCATTAAATTACCTCCAAAGATTCAGTGCCGTGAGATCCATACACATAAAGAGGATCTTCGGCGAAAAGAGAAAGAATCAACATTGGATCCCTGTGCTATATGTCCCCTTCTTTGCCGCCGGTGTTAGCTTGGGTAACAATCTTGATAAAATCATTCTGTTGTCTATTATGCAAACCCGATGACGGAAAGCATTTAGGATTATAAGTAAGGTGGGTGAAGTTATTGCTGTTACACATGACTTGCTCAGAGTTCACACCAGATCTCTACGTTTTAGGATTACTATTTGATCTTATTGAGGAGGCTAAAAAAAGAGTAACA
>JAAGZO010000250.1 GCA_024206195.1 bacterium
TACAGAAATAACCTCATTACGTCAAGCATTTAATATGTCTCATTAGGCTCTCAGTTGCTCTCAGACTGCTCAGGACGGCTCAGGTGGGGCTTTATTCCGTCTGGTCTATAATCTTACGCTTGTACATCTCAACGTGCGAATTTACTATTGAATTGACTATATTTCTGTGGGTTTGATTACGGCACGTTATGATTATTTTGTTTCCATCAAGAGTAATATTGAGTTTAATGTCGTCCTTCACTTCGTCAAACTTGACTTTCTTTTCAACTTTTTCTACTTCCTTTTTAACTTCTTCTTCTACACGGGGTGCTGTCCAACCTTCCTCGATTGCTTTCTCTTGTACTTTCTCTTTAATGGCAGGGTTCTTGATTTTATTGATTGCTCTTATTTTACGCACTCCTAAATCCTGTACTTCCTTCGGGGGTTCTTTCTCAGTACTTTGGTAGATTTTAAGGTAGTCTGTAGCTGACCTGTAGCCAAATTTTAATTCGTCCGGGTGCTTCTGGTACCATTCGTGTAAGGATTTCGGGGGTAGATCGTCTTCCATTACACCTAACTCCTGTGTTTCGGCTGCTTTCTTGACTGCGAAGTAGTTTTTTTCAAGGGCTAATTCCCATTCTGTGAGGATTTTCCCTATTACCCAGGGGGTTTTCCCTTTAATAATATGCAGATCGTTTAATATTTTTACTCGTTTGTTCTCGTTCTCGGCTGCCTGATCGATAAGATAGTCTGTTCTTAGCGTAAGTCCAAAATCATCTCGGATCATCGGCTCCCTCA
>JAAGZO010000251.1 GCA_024206195.1 bacterium
CCGGAAACAACCATTTGTGTATTTCTGGTAATAAGATCCCACTCCTCATGCATCGATCTTGGTGAGTCTTTTGCTTCGTCATGTTCCAGTTGGCGGATCAAGTCGCCATCTATCGAGAAAATACGGATTGTACACCTATGAGGAAGGTTGGTAAAATGGATTCTTCGTATTCTTTCATCGGGAAGATTGCCTAAGCCACGCCCTTCAAAGAAACCATCCTCTTTATAATTGGCATCACCACGATAAGGATTTGGGTAAACAATAACTTTCAAGTCATTAGCTTCAACTATACTATTCTGGTTTTGCGGGAATTCAGCAACGAAGTTCTTGTTGGGTCGGGTTTCAAGCGAGGACAGGTCACTTGAAGGTGAACCAAAATCAAAGGCTGTGACTGAAAAATAATATTTCTGAGATGGAAGTAGATTTTTTACTTTAAACTCATACATATAATATTTGAAATAACCATCGTCAGTCATTTCATCTCGATAATGAACCCATGCCGTATCATGATTGAGCGTAGTAGGCGGAAGTTGATCCGGATATACTTTATGAATTAGGTTGGTGTCTGTTAGGTCTGCCTGATTCCAATCTTGTGGTGCAAAATAGTAATTGTTATCTTCCCAGAAGAATGGGGTATCGCGCGTATAATCATTTGGACTAAAGTTCTCCCCATAGATCGCTCTTAACTCCTCAATAGTGGAAGGCAAACTGTTAAGTTCCCATTCATTTCCAGTCGTAGTTGAGTAAGGATTAAACTCGTAAGTATTATAATCTTCTACATCAAAAGAGGCGACATTATAGTATCCAAAAAGCTCTTCTGTTAATGAAAGATAAACGCGATATCCTTCAAAATCAATATCGCCACTAAATGGATCTGGGGTCGTTTCAGAGCGAA
>JAAGZO010000252.1 GCA_024206195.1 bacterium
ATTGGGGCGCGAAGTCCGGTAGATGAGGGAATAATGCTATGACTGAATCCGGCAGGTCTTGCAGACCTACCGGATTTTTGAAATTGATTTAGCTGAAAAATTCAGAATGATTACCTGTGCGACGCAATTTGATTGTCGTATCGGTTTGCTCGTAGATGAGTAACCAATCTGGTCTCAGGGTGTGTGAATCAAGACTGTTGATAAATGTAACATATCTAACTAATTCAAGTTCACCTTTTTAGTAGTTTGTTCCCAGAAATCTTCCCACCATTCATTTGCCCTAATCACTCGCATTGCCAACATTGGATTAATTGAATCCGGATGCCAAGATGCACCAGGAAGCTTCAATCGTTTTTGTGGCACATAACGATGGGCGCTTTCCACCTCACCAGAGCCAATGGGATAATCCCTTTTTTTGAAATCATTATAATGAATAGCATTCATAAACCGATGAATATAGCCAAGCAACTGTTTAAGCCGTTTGTGCGGGTTTGCCACATATTGATCTTCCAATTCTTTCACGACGTCTTTAACTTGACCTCTGCTAATCTTCTCCAGGCGAGGCTTCACCCACTGTTTCCGCTCCTCTCTAACAACGCCCAGTTCTTCAGCCGTATCATACAAGTGATCTTTCAGGTGAGTCTTATCCAGAATAAATTGCAGATTAGGAAATTGTCGTTCCAGTTCTTCTTTCAGACCAATACCGCCATCAGCAACAGCGACAACTTCTGTTTCAGCATCCATACCAATTGAAATAGATGCCTGGCGTAGTTGATTTATGATTTGTGGATAATCCGCAATTTGCCCCACATACAGCTTGGACTTCTGATCCAATGGCCGAGTCAGCCCAATTCGAACGTCTCGCCACTGAATATGCTTCTTTTTTTTCACATCACCATCAGCCGATAGTTGTTCACTCGACTCTTCCACCGCTTGCAGTTGGCCTGTCCTAATCTTACAGGCATCTAATTCAGCCAATACCACATCCACATCACTATGATCTTCGCACACACTTGCTTCCTCTTCAATCTGGTTGAAGCGATTTGTTACATAATTAAAGGCCTCTTCAGCTTTTCGCTCCGTCTCGCGTAAAACTGTCGAAGGACTCACATCAAAATGATAATGTTCCGAAAAACGCTTGGCTGCTTGACGAAATGATTCCTCAATGCCAAAATCGCTTAGTGCGCGATTCACTGTTTCACTACGTCCCTGATGCGTAATGCCCATCGCTTCTTTTAACGGTTTGCAATGAACTCCCGGTTTCCATAAATACGGAGACAAAAGCTCGATCTGGCCAAACACAACTGTAAACTCAATCTTTGGTTGTCGATGAATCTTCAATCCCTCTGATTGATGCAACTCAACTTGTCCAGCCAATAATCTTTCATAAACATCATGAGTCGCTTCTTTGCCAATTTGACGCAAAATCTTTGATATCTTAGAATCTAACGTCAATGTTTCCTTCATTAATCCCGATTCACGAGATAAAACTATCTCCGCAATTTGAGTGCTAACGCTTTTGATAAGATCTTCGTATTTATCATTCATCTTTTCCTCCGTAGTCAATCTTTTTACTTAAACTCTTACATTAGGTCATTCAGATTACTTCTTGACTACAAGAGTATTATAGCATAGATAAGTTAAATTGCTATGAAATATTTTCATAGCAACAGTCATGAATTACACACCATCCAATAAAAGCGTGTCTAAAGAAATGCCCTCGTGTTCGATCACCCGCTTCACAATCTCCGCTTCGATTTTGGGGATG
>JAAGZO010000253.1 GCA_024206195.1 bacterium
CCTAATACATCATCGGTGAAGGAACTTCAAAAAAGCCCTGTGTGGATTGAAGTTACAAATAAAGCATCTGAGACCCTTCAAACCTTATCAGAGGACTAATAACCAATACCCGCAAAACCCTTCATAGCCTACACACTATACATGAAAACAGCGGCAGAAAAATGTAGAGATGTAGGATTGTGTAGGGTTTTTAGGAGTAAATGGAAAGAGCGCCCAAAAAAGGACGCTCTCCCCAGAAGGATACGGTACATGTTTCTACCTTCAGCATAACAAGTACATTCATCCCCGTAAATGGGAAATTGGTAATGGTATCAGGTAGTGCTTGACTCCCAAGTAGCAGTTGTGTAATATTGCTACGCTAACTAGTTTTTGCGGATATTCTGCTTTTGAGGAAGAGGTGGAAATGTCATATGAGCTGAGTTTCAAACACGAACCTGACTATCTATATGTTCAAGCCACAGGCATTCGCACTGTAGAGAATATCATTGCGCTGGTAAGGGATTTTTTTACTGTAGCTGATAAACATGGATACAGTAAAATATTACTGGACATACGAGGAATAACTGAAGGATTAAAACCTGCTGAAACTTACAACTTAGGCTCAAAAGACCTTGCTAAACTTTGGCGTGGTCTTGGTAAGCCAAAAGTAGCGGTATTTGATTTGGAAACTAATCGTGAGCAAGACAAATTCATGGAAGACGTTTTGGCTAATGCTGGCGTGAATTTTCGCTTTTTCTTTGACGTTAATGAAGCTATGGAATCGCTTGGTGTAAGTAAAAGCCCTGCTAGTGAATGATTACTCCCCAGTAAAGAAAGCATCCCTTGCTCTATCAATGTATTCCCAGTCAATCCCTTTGTTCTTGTCATAAGCTCTTTCTGGGTCATCTGTACAACCACAAGATTTTGCGCAACTACCTATAACCAGCCCCCCAAAAAATAAAAAGATAACCAATAAAACAAGACAACCAACTACCTGCATCTCTCCTCCCTGGTTCTAACAAATAAATTTGCCTGCCAGCTTAGCATTGGGAAGACTGGGAGTCAACGCCGTATAATCTCTAAAGCGACGATGTACCATATTCAAATCAAGTGGTATATTATAGGCACTGAGGAATGACACATGAGACGCAAAACAAACGAAGATACACAACCTTGGAGTGTGAGAGACAGTAAATTCACTATGCTCCCTGCTGAGACAAGAGTCCTCGACACCATTGTAGAAGAGACATTCAAGAAACAC
>JAAGZO010000254.1 GCA_024206195.1 bacterium
ATTCGTTGCTCTTCTGCTTTACAGGCGACAATACCGAGCTCAAGGTGTCTTACATACTTAACCATGTTCTCTACGGAGTCAAGGCTTTTTGTCTGAGCTTCGACAAGTTCCTTCAGAAGTTCGTCAGGTATCTCACCGTCATTGTCTGCCGCTATACGTTCAATCTGGTTTTCTATTACTGATACATTGTATATGTTAGCCATTATTCCCCCATCATCATTATAATCTGTGATATAAAAATAAACCCAAATGCAATAGTCAAACTCGTCTTGTCTAGTATGGCACATACAACCATCATAGCTAAATTCGATATACATATAATAACAGTAAACATAACTCCCTCCTATAATGGCAATCCCTCGACAAATGTAATTTCGTCTGCTTTCTCTTCCTGCTCTTTCTCAACTGCTGCGGTTATTTTGTCAACGTCCTTATTGTGACTGTTGAAAAACTCCGCTTTCTCTTTGTCGCTTAATGGCTTGATGTGTTCCTGTACGTGGTTGGGTAGTGTGGATATGAACTCGTTTAACCGCTTAATCCAGTCCTCTGTTTTCTTATCGCCAGCCATAAAGTTTTTGTCAAATGTCGCCCCACATCCATTTCTATTCTTGTCAACATTCTTCCAACAGAAAAAGCCGCCCGATGCCTTGTCTTTAAATAACTCCTTTCCGCATTTAGGACATTTTGGCATATTGCTTTTTTCCTGCTTTTTACCTTTTGGTTTTGTGCTGTTACCATCATCATCTTCATCTGATGGGGCCTGTTGAACAATAGCACTATAAGTGTATCGTCTGGCATAAGTAAAAGCTGACCCCATCCCCTGCGGATTGTCCTTTTCAGGCGTCAAAGGGTATGTTCCTCTAATCCATTGACCTGACACATGAGATAATTGTGTAACTATATTCGGGCCATCTGTCGATTGTACTACAATAAGCCCATTCTTACGGAGAGCATCGCTAGTAGATTCTATCACATTATCTAATGTGGCGTACTTACTTTTGTAAAATGGGTTAACAGCGTCCCTCTTAAGTGTCTTAAATTCGCCCTGAGCTTTTATCAGTGCCGAAATTAAGTCTTTTATTTCTTCTGACTGTTTCATCTCTCCCCCCTGTAATAATTTTCAACATACTTCTTTATAATCGCTCTTACCAAACCGCTGACAGAGTGGGTTATCCCTGTTCTCTTC
>JAAGZO010000255.1 GCA_024206195.1 bacterium
GCTGATAAGGTTGCCTACGGGGACCAGGCAACGAACTTTCGCACCATTTTGCAAACAGATATACTGCCTAAGGCTGGACGCGTCTACGGTGTTACGGCAACTTCGTTTGACATGCTATTCACAGAGGATAAGATCGATTCCGCGTCGGTTATTATCATGGAGAGAGATGAACTGTATAAAGGTCTCAAGCACATTGAATTACGCGCATTACCTAAAGAGCTCACATTATTCCAAAAAAAGAAGAGAGAAGAGAATTTGCAGATCAAGTTAGAAGTAGAAGAGAATATGGTATTTAACAAAGACACTAACATTATTCACATACTCAGTCATCTTGGAAATCATGACTGCCGAAAGAACATCATTAATCATAACATCTGCAATACTTCGTGTAACTCAGACCATCCGACCATCACCATCATCAAGAACACCAATCTAAACTCAACCCAATACAAACTGCTTAAACACATCATCAAACATCCAAAACTTAGCATGTGGTGTGGACTCATCTTTAACGGACAAGGCATCACAGTCTACCACCCAAAA
>JAAGZO010000256.1 GCA_024206195.1 bacterium
GAGATATCAAAACAGTGCCTCCGATGCCAAGAATTTGCCCTGGCTCGGCTTATAGTGATGAAATGATGATTGATGTAGCGCTGAGTAAGTATTGTGATTTAATTCCGATTGAGCGTTATGCAGCGATCGCCGGAAGGAATGGACTGATTAACCTTCCTCCTCAAAGCCTAATTCAACTGACTCATTATTTAGCAGACTTTGTAAAACCCATCTACGATAGAATCAGAGAAGAAGTTCTTCTTAATCGAGTCATTCATGCCGACGAAAGTGTGCCACGAATGCAAATTTTAGAGGAAAGGAGCTTGCAATGCTGTATTAACGATGAGGGCAGGCCCCTCGGCATCGGTTTACGGAGACTGGTGTCAAACAACCTTAAGCTGCATTTGTCAAAAGCAGGTGTGGTGAGCGTTAAGGAAAAGGCAGAGCATAGATTCTGTCATGTGAGTTCTAGAAAGATGAGCGCAAGCGAACCGCTGTTAAAAGCATCGAAACATGGAGATGATGTCAAAACTAGGATCTTTTCGTTGTCCTGGGATAAGTATAGGCAAAATCCGTTTATGGACTGTACGGCATCCGGTGTGGAGGAGGCATGAGTCTAGAACAGGCGTTAGTATGGAACGTGGGAACCTATCAAGTCATGTTAAGAGAAAAGTCTATAAGGTAACTCCTAGAGGACGAAAGTATCAAAGGGCTTGATAGAGACGGAGCTGTCAGTAGTAGTGATGAAGCTGTTGTAATGAGAGTGGAGCGAAGGGGCAGCATGGTTTAGATGAGATTGAGGTCAACTTCATTTGAAGGAGGAGCCAAATTCAGAGCAAACCGTTTACTATTTCCAAGAAGGAGTTTGTTGAAGCTTTTAAACGAGTAAAAGCAAATGGTGGATCTGAAGGCGTTGACGGTCAGAGTGTTAAAGATTTCGAGAGTAATCTTACAGATAATCTTTATAAGCTTTGGAATAGAATGTCTTCAGGAAGTTATTACCCACCGTCGGTTTTAAAAGTTGAGATTCCAAAAGGAGATGGATCGACCAGGGTTTTAGGAGTGCCCACAGTAGCTGATCGAATTGCTCAGACTGTTGTGAAGAGCCGTTTGGAGCCAAGAATCGATCCATTGTTCCACGAAGATTCTTATGGGTATCGACCAGGACGGTCAGCCATAAAAGCGATAGAGCAAACAAGGCGACGCTGCTGGAAATATGACTGGGTAATAGATTTAGATATCAAAGGATTCTTTGATAATCTAGATCACGACCTCATTATGAAGGCAGTAAAGATCCATGTGAAAGAAAAGTGGATACTTCTTTATATAGAGAGGTGGCTAAAGGCACCATTAGAGGATAAAGGAGGAGGCATTAATCTGCGAACGAAAGGAACTCCGCAGGGAGGAGTAATTAGTCCATTACTTGCAAATTTGTTTTTACATTACGGATTTGATAAGTGGATGACAAGAGTTCATCCTGGAGTTGAGTTTGCAAGGTTTGCAGATGACATTGTAGTTCACTGTGATAGCAAGGCTCATGCTGAAGGGCTTAAAGCAATGATAGAGGCGAGGCTTAAAGAGTGTGGTCTTGAACTGCACCCTGATAAAACGAAGGTTGTCTATTGTAAAGATGATGATCGTTCTGGTAGTCATAGTATTGAAAGCTTTGACTTCTTGGGCTACACGTTCAGGCCACGAGGTGTGAGATTTAAATCTGAACTTCGTGTAGGCTTTACACCAGGGGTTAGTAATTCAGCCAAGCGTAAGATTAGAAGGGTTATTAAGGGATGGAAACTTCATCGGATGACAACAAAGTCACTGTGGGATCTTGCAACTTATATTAATCCGATAGTGCGAGGTTGGTTTGGTTACTATGGTAGGTTCTACAAGTCAGCGCTTTACTGTTTATTTAAGCAAATTCAGGCGGCCTTAGTAAAATGGGTACAGAGGAAATATAAACATCTAAAACGTCATAAGAGTCGAGCGCGAAGTTGGTTACTCAGGTTGGGTGAACGAAGCCCTCAGCTCTTTTATCACTGGCGATATTTTAGGTGGTAAATGGGAACCATAGGAGCCGTATGAACTGAGAGGTTCACGTACGGATCTGTGAGCGCCTGGGGGTGAAAGTCCACTGGGCGACTCGACCCCACATCGAATGCTTGAAGAAGGAGGAAGGACAAAAAATGGAAAACTTAAAACTTGGTATCTATGGGGTTTTTCAAACAATAAAGGCAGCTCTTATTTCGAAATCCATAATACCAGGTCAGGAGATGTGGCCAGCGACTTATTAAAAGAATCCAGCTGTGAATACTTAGTGAGCGATGTGTTCTCTGGTTATAACAAAGCGGTTCGAGAAACTAATGTTTTCCGTAAGGCTCAGGGGAAAATAGAGATCAAAAATGTTTACTGTAATGCTCATGCTTATAGAAAATTTAAAGATCTAGAAGATGAGGACTTTAGTGATATCTGTGATCTCTACAAGAAGATTTATCGATTGGAGAGAATTGTCCAAAGACGTCCGACAAAGGATCGTCAACTAAAAGTACGGGTTCGAATGAAGCCGTTATTTGAGGAAATAAAAAGTCTCTGTCTTGAACGAATGATGGAGTATTCATCAAAGAGTGACCATTCTAGGGCCATGAAGTATTTTATGAAGAACTACGCAGCACTCGTATTGTTTATTCAGCACCCTGAAGTTCCTATTGATAATAATGCTCAAGAGAGACAGATGCGCAATCCCGTTATTGGTCGGAAGATCTGGTATGGGAATCACTCTCTAATGGGGGCGAGAACTTCAGCAATATTATTCTCGATAGTTGAGTCGTGCAAACTGGCTGGGGTTAATCCGAGGAAATATCTTAAAAATCTAGTCCAAAGCAAGCTTCTTGGACAACCTATTA
>JAAGZO010000257.1 GCA_024206195.1 bacterium
AAAGGATATATAATTATAAAAATTCCAAAGAATAAATATCCTATTATTCCTTTAGTTTTTGAGGAAATACTTTTCATACGTTAGTTAACGAGTATAAAAGACTATCATCACGATGTTTTCTGGCTCACCCGATGGTTCGACTTTCGAACTAAGTTGGAGGCCACAAACAACTATGATTCTACTCTATTAAAGGAATTTGTTGAAATATTTGACTAGTTACCCCACTGTGCTACTCACTATTGTTTTGGAACTTAGTCATCACTAAATTTCAAAGAGCTTAAAAAGGTGTCTCTATCTGCAACAAGCCATCCCGAGTTAGGCTCTTCTTTCATTGCTTTACATGTCTCCCTTTCACAACGCATAGTCACTACCCAAACATAGTCTCCTTGTTTCGTGTAGTAAGAATCTGCACACCCTTCAAAACAGGAATGAAGATTTATCCAGTAGTAATCACCATACCAATACTTATCTCCATACACGACAGGGCTCTTCATCTCGATTATTGAATCAGCATGCATTGGCAATATGTCTAACACGAAATCAAACAAGGAGGCAGGATACTTATACCCGGTCACATTAATATATGCACCGGTTCCAATGCCAACATCTCCGAAAGTAAAACCTGAGGATTTATAAGTTACTCCTTCCGGGAATTGATGTGTTTCGTCTTCTGTAACCTTGCTCCAACCGGCAGGTATCGTATAAGTCATAAATGCATCTGGATTCTCTACTCTCTTTTTGTAGAGATTTGCTAGGTCAGGTAATTCGCGATCATTACGTTGAGACTCTTTGGTTTCACTTGTTTTCACTTCAGCTGATTGTTCTGCTACAGTTGTGGATTTATTTCTACAGCTATACAAAGCAAGTATTACAAGCGCAAAAAGTAATGTGAACAAGATAACAAGTAAAACTGGAAGTGGTTTATTCGCTTTCAAATTCAATTGGAGAAATGGCTTCATAACCACATTATAGCAACCACAGAAGAACTATCCAGTACAAATGACACCAAAAACAGTATAAAAACTTCCCTGGCTCTGCGGCACCTCTGATACAAGAATTGAGGACATAGCCAGAGCGTTTTTAGAATCTGATATCTATGTGTCA
>JAAGZO010000258.1 GCA_024206195.1 bacterium
CATGATTTTTTCGGTAGATCAAGTATGCGTCTATATATCCAAGGAGCAAGCAAATTTGCGAAGATGTGATTGGTATTTCTCCTAATACTTTACCGAAATGGTCAGATGACAAGTCTCCATCTTGGATGAGAATATGAACACACATTAAGACCTGCGAAGGAATAGTGTCCTCCATCTCGAATTGACTAGTTATTCGGTAATTCCCCTGTCCTAGTATTACTTGCTCTACTTCTCCAAGTACTAACCCCGTAGAGATAGTTTTAAAGGATTGAGTTTTCCTAAGTGAATTTATGTAGTCTTGAGTAATCACCAATTGCTCTACAATTCAAATCACCACAAAGTCTGATGAGATACGTGCAGCCTAGTAATGGTTTGTGAGCACTAAAGATAAGGGCATGTAGTGCGTGATCCTAATCACAATTCATTAAAACTATGCGCTTACCCATCAAGGAACGCCTCAATGTTTTCTTTTTGTGATTTTGAAACAACTAATACGTCTTGTATTTTTGATAAAACGCAGATTTCTTAGATGACTATAACAAGAGTACATGCTAAGCAGACTCTGGCTACCTCAACAGACCAAGGGAAATTGTTCAATTGTTGGTATACTGTAGATGATATTAGGTTTAGACTGGGAGAGCTAGATCGCATAGATGCTTTAAATGGTGACAGCCGATGGTTAAAGGTTATGTCCAACATTGATGGTATGAAAAAGCCCTTAATTACGTATCAATCCAAAGAGGGGCTTAGTCTTTACGGGAAACAATTTGATAATATTTATCTAGTAGTTTC
>JAAGZO010000259.1 GCA_024206195.1 bacterium
AAATGCGCCATACAGTTGTCGTATTTGCGTGGATGTACTGAGATGATATTTAAGAATTTCTCAGATGTTTTGGATGAGCCTATGTTGTATCAGATTGGGATACATCTTATGCCGTTGTATAAGAATTTGTGCAAGCTAAAGATTGAGGAGCTTGGAGTTAAACAGGCTGTAACTATGAATACCAAAAGTGGGAGGGATCAGATTAATCCTATTTATAAGGAGATCAGGGAGCATATTAAGATTATTCAGATGATGTGGAGGGATATTGGGCTTAAAGGTGCTCAGTTACCTCCTCCAAATTTGGACAGGGATGATTTTAAGACGACAGGAGGGAAGGAATGATACAGACCTGTGAGACTTGTGGATTTCTTGGAGTTAAGACTTTTCGTGGGCTTAAGCGTCATGTTTGTTCTGTTTGGGATACCAAAGTTGATAATGTGGATGTTTGGTGTCGGTATTACAGTCATGGGAAGACTGTTGAAGAGTGTCGATCTGAGATAAAGGAGAGGAGGAAAGCTGATGGATAAGAAACGCTTTTGTACCAAGGAAATTAAGAGGAATCAGATTTTGCCCTATGAAGCTGAAAAAGACAGTGTTTTTCTGATATTTGCGATCAGTGACAGGCTTGGGCATACAGTGAAGCAGAGATTGAAGAGGTTTATTGGAGATGTCAAATGTGAGGTTTTCTCCAAGAAAGAAGATATTCCCCTGTGGGAAAATGAGAAAACAGTCATTGTTCTTGGAAATGACTGGCAATCCTGTGATAGCATACTTGAATCCCTCGAGCATTTTGCCAATGGGCTGAGTAGGCGCAAATGGATGTATTTGAAGGTATGACAACAATCCCTTGAGGAGAAAAAGAATGAAGAAAGCTGTTTGGATGGTCGTTCGGGACGATGAGTTTTATATTGATATGGCAATAAAATCAGTAATCGATTTCTGTGATGTCTATGTTTTGGATACTGGAAGCAAAGACAGGACGATGGAAATCATCAGATCCTTTGATAATAAAAAGCATAAGGTGTTTTTGGAAGAAAAGGATTTTGGAGGGAATTTAAGGTTTGAGGACTGCTATAGGGAGAAAGATGCCAGAAATTATGCAATGGCTCGTTGTCTTGATGTGTTTGATCCAGAATGGCTTATTCAGCTTGACGCCGATGAATTTTATACTGAGGAATATTTCCATCTGATTGATACAAGCGTGAAAGACTTAAAAGCATTATCCTTTGGACATTCTACTCATGTGTTGACCACTCCAACGATGATAAGTAATGATCCTGCTGATATGAGTAGATGGGCTATTGGGAAATTATTTGATCCTCATGTCAGGTCATGGAAAGCAGGAATTCTTGTAAGGTGGGAACATCCAGAAGGTCGGCATGTTATTCCTAGTTTTAATGGTAGAGATATTCCGGCCTACTGTGCCACAAAGCGTCCAGTGCATTTTCATTTGAAATACTCTTTTGGTCCAAAATCTCTATACAATTTTATTGTTCGTCTTTGTGATACTGGCAAAAAAGCAGATGGGATGTTTACTGATGCTGAAATGTCTAATATGCTCCAGACACAAGAATACTGGATGAAAAATTATCCAGAGTATTTCAATGGGGGTAAATTTATTCTTCCTGATGATGTCTTGCAGGAGCTTTTGGGGAAGTCCATTCCTGTTGATGCTAAAATTCCTGAATATGTCATTGAGAAATGGAATGGATGGGGAACATGGTAGACATTACCTTTATCAACTTGCCGTCACCATATTTGGAGAATAGCAATTGGATTCCTCCCATAGGATACATGCAGTTGATTACGATGGTAAAGGAAATGGGATTTTCAGTGGATGTTCTTGATCTTGCAAATCTGACTTGTGAAGATGGGGATATTGATAATCAGATTATTAAAAACATTAAAGGCATTAATTCACCAAGGATTGGTGTTTCTGCTGTATCACCACAAAGTCGTTTCCTTTCATTAATTCCTCTTGTTCATCCTGATAAATATACTGTTGCTGGCGGAAGCCATCCTACCAATTGCCCAGAAGATGTTCTTTCGATAGGATACTCAGGGGTGGTTGTTGGTGAGGGCGAAAATTGCGTAGAGGATATGATGCGTTGTAAAACAGGAAAACTGTGGAGCGAAGATTCATTTCTACTTGATGATCTTCCATTCCCAGACAGATCATTGTTTCCTAAATATGATGGTCCAGTTCCAGTAATGGCAGGACGAGGATGTCCTTTTAAGTGTGTCTTCTGTGCTGGAAGTAAAGATTATCGTTCTCGTACACCTGAGGATGTTGTTTTGGAAATAATGGGAATAGAATCTGACGATATTATTTTCTATGACGATACTTTTACGATGAATGGAGATTGGTTGGAAGATTTTCGTTTATTAATAAAAGAAGCTGGAATTAAAAAACGATTTCGTTGTTCTACTCGTGCGGATAAGTTAACAAGAGAAAAAGCCCAATTGTTGAAGGAAATTGGATTCAAAGAGGTCTGCGTTGGAGTTGAGAGTGGTAGTCAAGAGATCCTTGATATTGTCTCCAAAAAAGAAACAGTTCAGCAGAATTCTCTTGCACGAAAGATTTGTAAAGAGGAAGGGCTGAAATTTAAAGCGTATATAATGCTTGGGTTGCCTGGAGAGAATCATGAAACAGTAAGGGAAACTTATGTGTGGATTGGCATATATCGTCCAGACAGCATAGGGCTATATATGTTTAATCCTCTTCCTGGATGTGATGTTTATGAGTGTCCAGAAAAATATGATATTACTTTTCGTAAAAATTGTTATGCAGATGCTTTTTATGGAGGAAAAAGAGAATCAATGGTTTGTAAAGTACGAACAAGAGCATTAACGCAAAAACAAATAACAGAGTATTATTGGCGTTTTTTACAGGACTTTAAAACAATAATGGAGTAGATTATGAGTGAATCCAGTAGTATGGAAATCGAAATCGATGATTGTGACATTGAAGATTTTTATCTGATTTTTGGGATAGGAGTCGAAGCAACAAAATTGTGCTATCGTAGGATATGCGAGCATCTTGGAGAGTCCAGTATTAAGTATAGGAAGATCAGTTATAAGTGCCAACATATTCATGGGATGGTTGATCCTAAGAGGACAATTATCGTTTTAACT
>JAAGZO010000260.1 GCA_024206195.1 bacterium
TGTCTAATCGAGGGAATACGGTAGATTGATATTGATACGCATATTACTCGCATTGTTATTGACATCATTATTGATATTGAGATTGAGATTGATACTATCGAGTTAGTCTGTTTGGTGTTTTGCTCAGTCTATATTGAAAGTAGTCGCTCGTGCGGTCGGTCGGTCTATGATTATAACAGTCATCCGTGCGGCTTAACCAGGAGATAGCTCCTAGGTACATTATTGACTATTGAACTATCTTGATGAGAGCGGTCTCACTGCTCCGTTGCTGTACTTTTACCATCATGTTTGCATTCTCGAATAAACCTTCCATTCTATTCTCTACGGTCACAGAGTACGGAACATATCGTGCACTAGACAGTCAAGCATTACTTTTGTTTCACTTTATCTCAGTCGGGTCAAGATCTTATGCTATTGGATTGGTCTTGGTTTTCCAGGGTGCTCTCTTTTTAAGACTACGTGGTACCAACACCTGTTAGGAATAGTGGTCTGCTCGCAGATCCCATTTTCTTAACATTGCCTGTTTTAGCCAACATCAATTTTGAGCGTTATTACTGTAGTGGACCATTCCCAGGTACGAAGTGACCGGATGGACATCAAAATCGGATTCGCCATCATCGATAACCCCCAAATAAAAATTTGCATCCAGTAGTTCGCTGCTCTACATACTAATCTCTGAAAGTGAAAACCTTTGAAAACCTTTGTATGCAGATTTTCAGCTCGATCTCAGACGAGATGACAAAATCGGTAATTTTTTCAATAACCGATCAGTCGAACATAGATTTAAGATAATGCTAGATTCACAATCAGCGTCATCGAAAAC
This sequence comes from bacterium, assembly GCA_024206195.1. The sequence continues at coordinate 824 of JAAGZO010000260.1, forward strand.
TACTGTCTGTTAATTTTCAGCTCATATAATCTGACAAGAAGAGATGACAAAGTCGATAATTTATCAATCGATTTCTGATCAATCGATTGATCAATGATTGTTGCAAACTCCACCATTCGTGATCAGCATCATCAAACCCCATTCCTCATATGCTAACTTTCGCTGCAA
>JAAGZO010000261.1 GCA_024206195.1 bacterium
TAGCGATACCTAAATGTCCTGCTAAAAGATCGTCATGTAGACCTCACATCACGGCAGATTGCAAAATGGTGGGAATGATGATAAGATCAGTTCGGCGGACATGCCTAGTCTCAGGTCCTAGCGGCAGATGATAAAGAGTTTCTCCGATAAGCTTATAATCTTTGGATGCGAGACGTAATTTCTCCGCAAACTCATCCTCGGCGGGCAAGATTTTCGTCTCTAGGAACTGATGCAAGGGTCCTAGAATAGGGTCTTCTTGCTGACACTTAATTAGATTTTCTAGCAGATCAAATGGAGCAGGCGGCAGCGCAGCTATTGGCGTGGCAGCAGACAGAGCAGCACAGATCGATGGTTCCTCGGCAAAGCTCTCTTTATCCTTATAATTAGGATCCTCAGGTATTCGAGATAACGCGCCAGCATTGCGATTTGTGTGACCACTACGATACTCAATATCAAAGGTATACTGTTGCAGATAAGCAATCCAATGGGCAAAACGACCAGTAGGATTTTTCATATTTTGCAGATACTTAAGAGGAGCGTGATCAGTTTGAATGACAAATTTTCGACCATACAAATAAGGGCGGAAATACTCAACTCCAAAGATGATAGCTAGTAACTCTAGTTCTATGATGGAATAATTTATCTGATGTTTATTCAAAGCTTTAGAAGCATAAGCAACAGAATGATCTTTCTTCTCCTTATCCTTGTGAGAAAGTACACAGCCAATACCACTGGTGGAAGCGTCA
>JAAGZO010000262.1 GCA_024206195.1 bacterium
GATACTGTCAAGCTGCTGATTGCGAATAACTCAGACTTTGATGCTTGTAATTACTCTGTTACAACTGGCTGTATCTGCAGCTCAACAGGAGAGACAGAGAACTCAAGCAGCTGTACTTATACTTCGCAGGCAACAGACGGAACCTTGAGGTGGTATGCTCAGGTCTGCGATGACAAGGACATCTGCTCTGTAATCGATGGAGAAGATACTCTGAACTGGAATAAAAGCTTTAATCATTATAGTACTGAGGAAGCACATTCTGTTGCTGTTGATGGTGATGGCAATGTTTATGTTGCAGGAACTGGAAGCAATCTTGTTAGTGGTTCATCTGGTGTTGATTGGTGGTTGAAGAAGTTTGCTGCTAATGGCATTGAGGATGTGGATAACTGGAATAAGATTTTTGATGGTTCAAATAACTATGATCATGCGGTTTCTGTTGCTGTTGGTGATGGTAATGTTTATGTTGCAGGATATGGAGAGAACCTTGTTAGTGGTTCATCTGGTGCTGATTGGTGGTTGAAGAAGTTTGCTGCTAATGGCATTGAGGATGTGGATAACTGGAATAAAAGCTTTGATGGCTCAACTCAAAACGATGGTGCGGTTTCTGTTGTTGTTGATAATAACGGTAATGTTTATGTTGTAGGCGATGGAACCGATCTTGTTAGTGATTCTTCTGATACTGATTTGTGGTTGAAGAAGTTTGCTGCTAATGGCACTGAGGATGTTGATAACTGGAATAAGACTTTTGATGGCTCAGGTCAAGAGGATTATTTGGCGTCTGTTGTTGTTGATGCTGGCGGTAATGTTTATGTTGTAGGCGATGGAACCGATCTTGTTGGTGGTTCATCTGGTGGTGATTGGTGGTTGAAGAAGTTTACTTCGAATGGTACTGAGGATGTTGATAACTGGAATAAAAGCTTTGATGGCTCAGGAGCTGATGATTATACGGCGTCTGTTGCTGTTGATGGTGATGGCAATGTTTATGTTGTAGGAATTGGAGAGAACATTGTAAGCGGTTCATCTTATGAGGATTGGTGGTTGAAGAAGTTTGCTGCGAATGGTACTGAGGATGTTACGAATTGGAATAAGACTTATGATGGTTCAGATCAAGATGATCTGCCGTATTCTGTTGTTGTTGATGCTGGCGGTAATGTTTATGTTGCAGGATATGGACGGGATCTTATTAGTGATTCTTCTGTTTCTGATTGGTGGATTAAGAAGTTCACCAACTATCTGTATGGCAACTTCAGTATTGATGAGTTCGCTCCACAGCTCAGCTTTGCGTCTCCTACACCTGATAATGATTCATTCATTTTCCAGGATTGGTTTGTTGTGAATGTTTCCTTCAACGAAGCGAATAATGATACAGCTGTTATTATCTTTGATGGTGCTAATTACACTCCAAGTATGAGTGATGGGTACTTCTATTATACGTTTAGTTCGCTGAGTGATGGTGAGCATATGTTCTATGCCTGGATGAATGATACAGATGGAAATGAGAATTCAACAGTTAACAGAACAGTCACTACTGATGGTGCTGTACCAATATTATTAAGTGCCTGGGATGACTATGAGGTCGTACCTATTGGAGGTATGGTTACATTCAATTCTACATGGTATGACAAAGATGATACTGTTAAGCTGCTGATTGCGAATAACTCAGAGTTTGCTGACTGTAATTATAGTGTTACAAGCGGTTGTCTCTGCAGCTCAACAGGAGAGACAGAGAACTCAAGCAGTTGTACTTATACTTCACAGGCAACAGATGGAACTATGAGGTGGTATGCTCAAGTGTGTGATGACCAGGATATTTGTTCTGTAATTGATGGAGAGGATACCCTGAACTGGAATAAGTCTTTTGATTCAGCGGAGGATTATGCGTTTTCTGTTGCTGTTGATGGTGATGACAATGTTTATGTTGCAGGAATTGGATATAATCTTGTTAGTGGTTCATCTAGTAGTGATTGGTGGTTGAAGAAGTTTACTTCGAATGGTACAGAGGATTTGGATAACTGGAATAAAAGCTTTGATGGCTCAGGAGATGATGATTATGCGTATTCTGTCGCTGTCGATTATAACGGTACTGTTTATGTTGTAGGATATGGAGAGAACCTTGTTAGTGGGTCATCTGGTGGTGATTGGTGGTTGAAGAAGTTTGCTGCTGATGGCACTGAGGATGTTGATAATTGGAATAAATCGATTGATGGCTCAGGAGATGATGATGTATCTTCTGTTGCTTTGGATGATGATGGTAATGTTTATGTTGTAGGACTTGGAGAGAACCTTGTTAGTGGTTCATCTGGTAGTGATTGGTGGTTGAAGAAGTTTGCTGCTAATGGCACAGAGGATGTGGATAACTGGAATAAGACTTTTGATGGCTCAGGAAATGAGGATTATGCGTTTTCTGTCGCTGTCGATTATAACGGTAATGTTTATGTTGTAGGACTTGGAGAGAACATTGTAAGCGGTTCATCTTATGAGGATTGGTGGTTGAAGAAGTTTGCTGCTAATGGCACTGAGGATGTGGATAACTGGAATAAGACTTTTGATAGCCCGGGTCAAGCTGATTATTTGGGGACTGTTGCTGTTGATGCTGATGGTAATGTTTACATTGTAGGGGATGGATATAATCTTGTTAGTGGTTCATCTGGTAGTGATTGGTGGTTGAAGAAGTTTGCTGCTAATGGCACTGAGGATGTGGATAACTGGAATAAAAGCTTTGATGTCTCAGGAGATGATGATTATGCGGAGTCTGTTGCTGTTGATGCTGATGGTAATGTTTATGTTGCAGGAGGTGGAGAGAATCTTGTTAGTGGTTCATCTGGTGGTGATTTGTGGTTGAAGAAGTTTGCTGCTAATGGCACTGAGGATTTGGATAACTGGAATAAAAGCTTTGATGGCTCAGGAGATAATGATGTTGGGCTTTCTGTTGTTGATGATGGTAAAGGTAATGTTTATGTTGTAGGATATGGATCTTATCTTATTAATGGTTCATCTGATGCTGATTGGTGGATTAAGAAGTTCACCAACTATCTGTATGGCAACTTTAGTGTTGATGAGTTTGCACCGCAGATCAGCTTTGCGAGCAACACAGAAGCAAATGATTCTGCTGTGAACAGAACCTGGGCATTTGTGAACATTTCCTTTGCAGAGGCGTATAATGATACTGCTGTTATTATCTTCGGAGGAACAAACTATACTGTTGACATGGGAGCTTATTACTTCTATCGCAACTTTACTTCGCTGAGTGATGGAACATACAGCTTCTATGCATGGATGAATGACACATCAGGCAATGAGAACACTACTTTGGTCAGAACTTTAACTATTGACACAATTAAACCTACTATAGATACTGGAGAATCCATGGTTGCAAATGGCTCTTATGCTAGCCAGGACTTTGTGTTTATTAATTACACAACAACAGATGCTAATCTTGTTTCCGGAATAATAGACTACAACCGAAGCCTTGTTGGATGGTGGAGATTCGAGAATGATACTAATCCTGCAGGAAGTGTTATAGATAGCAGCAGTTATGGCAATGATGGAATTAATTATGCTGCAAACTTCTCAACAGCAGGCGCAAGAGGTGCAGCATTGAGCTTTGATGGAACTGATGATTATCTTAACTTAGGAAATGACAGCAGCTTGGATGTTACTGGTACAATTACTGTTGAGGCTTGGATAAGGCCAATTGTAGAGAGGCAGTATATGCGAATTGTGGCGAAACAGGCTCAGGAGGATGTAACTACTGGTAACAGTTGCTTCCAGCTTGGAATAAACAATTTGGATAGATGGCGCTGGAGCATTGGAGGCGTATTTGATAATACTGTATCCACTCCAACGATATCAAACGGAACTTGGTATCACTTTGCTGGTGTTTATGATCCTGCAAACTCAGATGCAAGGATGTACGTGGATGGTGTTGAAATATGGTCAAGCTCAAGTTATAGTGGGGTAATAAGATCAAATATAACAGAACCCGTAATAATAGGAGCAAGTAGCTATGAAGGATCTCCTAATTATTATTTCAATGGTTTAATAGATGAGGTAAAGATACACAACAGAAGCTTGTCTGCAGAGGAAATCAACGCTTCGTATAATGCTAAGGAGTACGGTGTATCTGGAAACTTCACAAGCTTATCTGAGGGTTTGAAGAGCTTTGATGTTTATGCTGTTGATTCTGCAGGAAACCTTAATTCAACGAATTATCAGATATCTCTTGATGCAACATATCCTTTGATCAACTATACTTCTCCAACAGAGACGAACAACACCATGCCTAACAGGGATTGGGCATTTGTTAATGTTACATTTACTGAAACGTATAATGATACTGCAGTTATTATCTTTGGAGGAACAAACTATACTCCTGATATGGGAGAGGATTACTTCTACCGCAACTTCACTTCGCTGAGCGCTGGAACATATGATTTCTATGCTTGGATAAATGATACCTCAGGAAATGAGAACTATACTGTGATAAGAACAGTTAATATTCCTGGTATAATCAGTGGATGTAGTGACCTGAGCACAGTTGGAATGACTTATTACATGGATGCAGATATATCTAACTCAGGTGTGAATGACTGTATTAACATAACTGCAAATAATATCACCTTGGACTGCCAGGGACACTTGATCGATGGAGATTATAGTGGTGAGTATGGAATAAAGATTTTAAGGGATCTCTCAGAGTATACAAACATCACAATAAGGAACTGTGTTGTGTCTGACTGGGATAATGCAAACATTGAGCTATGGAATGCTAGTGGAAATAACCTATCAGGCATCACTTCATATTCCAGCAACCAATATGGTTTGAGGATGCTTTATTCTTATAACAATATAGTAACAGATTCTGTATTTGAGGAAAACGTTCTGAGGGATGTCTACACCAATACCGGATGGCCTATTGGAGATTGTAATAATTACTTCAATAATATCACTGGAAGCGGAGGCCTTCCAATAGGATACTATAACTATTCAGTAACCCTTGAAAACCAGGAGTTCTCAGAGCTAATCTTGTGTGATGCTGACAGGTCAAATGTCACAAATGTAACTGTTCAAGGAAGCGATTCTTTGGACAACAACGGAGTATTCATTTATAGAGTTGGAAATTCTAATTTCAGCGGCATAGTTTCATCAGGCAATTACTACGGATTTTACATTAGCTATTCTTATAATTATAATAATTTTAATGGTCTTGTTGCTTTATCAAACAACCAGAGCGGTTTTGTTGTGAGAGAAAGCAATTACGCTAACTTTACAAACTTAACATCAAAGCACAATCAGTATGGTATGAATTTCAATTGGTACTCTGCATCCTTTAATAACATCAGTTTCAGTGTATTTGAAAACAACACTGATGGTGGCATATTCTTCTCTGGTGCTGGTAGTTACTATCCTCGTGAAAACAGTTTCTACAACAACCTTTTCAACAACACAGACAACATAGTTCCAGGAAATGATCACACTAACTACTTGAACACTTCAAAGAAGGCTGGTGCGAGAATACACTCATATGGTTCTAATATAGGTGGTAATTACTGGACAAATGCAGCAGGAACAGGCTACTCAGACACCTGCAGTGACTATGATCATGATGGATTCTGTGATGAAGCAGTTAATGAAAGTAATCAGGATGCAATTGCTTATGATTTCCTACCGTACTCTGATGAATATGACTCATTCACTATAATGCTAAACTCACCTACAAACGACAGTTACATCTCTGATACTACACCTACATTCAACTTCACTGTTGCTTCGCAGTATCACACCAACTTCTCCTGCAGACTTTATGTTGATGCAAACAATGTTGCGAATAACTCAAATGTAACTGCCAGTGTATCATCTATTATCACTTCAACTTCACTGAGTGAAGGAGGACACTACTGGTATATTGTCTGCGGACAGGACTGGTCTGAAATCAGAAACATCACAATTGACACAGCAAGGCCAATACTCAATTTCACATATCCAACTGAGGAGTATAGTGCAGATGTCAACAGAAACTGGACCTATGTGAATGTTTCAGTATCAGATACAAATGGTGTGTCTGCTCACATTGACTTCAACAATAGTTTGGTTGGCTACTGGAGCTTTGATGATTACAATTTAACTCATATACATGATAATTCAACTTATAGCCACGGTGGAGACTTTAGGGGTGCTTTATCAATAGATAATATCACTGAAGGAATACGTGGAAAAGCTCTAAGCTTTGATGGAGTTAGTGATTACCTGTTAGTTGATGAAGATACACCTCTTGCTGTAGGTCCAGAGGCAACCTTTGAGTTCTGGATGAATTGGAGAGGAGATGGTGCTACAGGTGATACTGATACAATTATGAAAATGCAGGAAAACTATTGGGTAAGAATTGAAAGAGCTTCTAACAATATAGTTTATGAAAGTGCAGGTTCAGGCGGAAACTGGACTCCTGATGTGACAAGTTCAGCTATTCAACAGAATGAATGGGTTCATGTTGCAGTTGTAAGAACTAATGATACCTTTGTTAAAATATACATAAATGGCGAGTTTGATACAGAAGGCAACAGTTATCCAAGTGAGCTTAAGTATAACGCGCTGTTTATAGGCACTTGGACAGCTGCAACACACCACTTCAATGGTTCTCTTGATGAGGTTAAGATCTGGAATAGGATGTTAAGTGAAGAAGAGATCAATGCATCATACAATGCAGGAATCTATCAGCTGCAGAGCAACTTCACAAACCAATCAGATGGTGACTATGAATACTATGCTTATGCTATTGATTCTGCAGGAAACTCAAATGTTACTGAGACAAGGACACTTAGAATTGATACAACATATCCTTTGATTAACTTTACTTCGCCAACAGAGACAAATGGCACTTCTGTTGATAGAGGTTGGATATTTGTGAATGTGACCTTTACTGAGTCAAACTATGATCAGCCTATTATATACTTCAATGGAGATAATTATTCAGATGCAACTGTTGGAGATGGATACTTCTATAGGAACTTCACTGCGCTGGATAATGGAAACTATTCATTCTATGCCTGGATTAATGATACAGCAGGCAATGAGAACATTACAGTCACCAGAAATGTGTCTATTCACTATACTGAGTATGTTCCACTTACTGTAAGCCTTGTTTCGCCTTCAGAAGCAAATGGATCATCTGTTATCAGGGATTGGGGAATGGTTAATGTTAGCTTTACTAACAATACACAGCCGCTGCATTTTGCTATTATCAGCTGGAATGGTGTGAATACCTCAGAAACTACTTATGATGATTACTTCTATGAGAATCATACTTTGTTGAGTGATGGATCATATACTTTCTATGGCTGGGCTAATGATACAACCGGTAATGAGAGCATGACAGATGTTAGGGTCTTTACTGTTGATACAATCCAGCCTGCTTTGGATTATGTGAATCCAACAGAGACTAATGATACTGCTGTTAACAGGACATGGCTGTTTGTGAATGTGTCCTTCACTGAAGCGAATAATGATACTGCGGTTATTGTCTTTGGTGCAACAAACTATACGCCAAGCTTTGGAGAAGATTACTTCTATTACAACATCACTGGATTGAGTGAAGGAACACATACCTTCTACGCATGGATGAATGACAGTGCTGGAAGAACAAACTATACTTTAACAAGAACAGTAATTATTGACAGGTATCATCCAATAATCAACTTCACATATCCAACAGATGCAAATGCCTCTGATGTTGACAGGAACTGGACTTACATCAATGTCTCTGTAAGCGATGCACTAACTGATGTGTCTGCATTCATAGACTTTAACAGAAGCTTGATCGGATACTGGAGCTTTGATGAGATTAATGCAACGCATGTAGCAGACAGATCAACATATGGACATGGTGCAGAGTTCGTTGACTTTGCTGTGAATAGAACTGTATCAGGTAAATATGGACAAGCTATGCAGTTTGATGGTGCTAATGATTACCTTACTGTCGCAAAAGACCAAAGCTTTAATATCACTGATAATCTAACTATTGAAGTGTGGTTTAAATCTAATCTTTGGGATAACTCTGAGCGCATGTTGTCAAATTATTTGTATACTATGTACCATAGAGGAGACTGGGCAGGTAATATTACTTTCTTTATGGTGAGGGTTAATTCAACTGATATGCCTGGAGATTCTTCTTGGGATACCTGGGCAGCAGTCCAGACTGAGACCGTATTTGAAAATGGTCAATGGTATCATATGGTGGGTATTAAGTCTGGAGATAATTTGAGTGTATATGTCAACGGAGTGAAAGAGCGAGAGCTTGATTGCCTTGAGGGTTATTCGATAAACTCAACATATTTACGAGATCTAAGGATGGGCAATAGGGAAGGTAGTGCATCATACTTTAATGGTTCCTTAGATGAAATTAAGATATGGAATAGAGTGTTAACACCTGAAGAAATCAATGCTTCATTTAATGCAGGCGTCTATAGATTGCAGCACAATTTTACAGACCTTGTAGACGGCAACTATGAATACTATGCTTCTGCGATTGATGCTGCAGGCCACTGGAACAAGACAGAGACAAGAACGCTGACAGTTGATGTACCTATCTATGTTGAAGGCTGTATGCCTCTAAACCAGACAGGCAAGACATACCTGCTGACAACAGACCTTATTGACCAAACACAGAGTCATTGTATTAACATCACTGCGAATGATATTACGTTTGATTGTCAGGGTTATATGCTTGATGGCGATAATACTGCTGAGGATGGAATCCATATTAGTAGAGATTCTCATGAAACAACCAATATCTCCCTTGTTGATTGTAATGTATCTAACTGGAATAGTAGGGCAGTTTATTTTAGATATTCAGATTATAACACCTTGCAAAACATCACTACTTCATCAAATCCAGATACAGGTCTTAGAATATCTGCATCAGATTTCAACACTTTGAGTAATATCACTTCACAAAGTAACGATGTAGGGCTTACTATAGACTATTCAGCTTCAACAATTGTCTCTGACTCTACAATCTTTAATAACTTGGCCTCTGATGTGGACTTCTTTTCTGCTGCAGCCGGCAAGGACTGTAGTGGTGAATTCAATAATGTTACTGGAACAGGAAACAAGCCTATTTTGTTCATTAATTATACTGTCACGATTGAGGATTGGGACAATAATGTGAGTGAGATTGTTTTCTGTAATGCAAGCAACTCTGTAATAGATAATGTTACAATTGATCACGCTACGGGTACAGGTATCGGATTAGATATTTCAGTAACCACCAATATTACTATTATGAATTCTAATTTCACAAATGGGTATTATGGATTCCAATTTGAGTACTCATCTAACAACATTATAAAGAATGTTTCAGTATCAAATGGCTATCGCGGATTTTATGTCTATAATTCCCACGGCAGCAACTTCACCAATATGTCCATTGTTAACACTGTTTATGGCATACTTTTATCAAATTCAGATAATAACCTTTTCAAAGATTCAGTTATTCAGAACTGCACTAACTACGCAGTTTACAATTCTTATACTTCTTCAGAAGGAAACAATAGATTCTACAACAATCTTTTCAATAGTTCTGGCTACCTAACAATTTCAAACGATGAGTACAATGGTTTCTGGAACACCTCGCAGCAGAGCGGAACAAGAATATATGGAGATGGAACTCTGATTGGAGGTAACTATTATACTAACTCAACAGGAAATGGTTTCTCAGATACTTGTGTTGATGATGATGCTGATGGATTCTGTGATTCTTACTACAATGTATCAACAAACACTGTTTGCAGCGGAGCAACATGCAGCAATAACACAGACTACCTTGCTTTGAGTGCCAAAGGACCTATACAACTCACTGATTGTGCTGTATTGGATCAAGAAGGAAGAACATATGAGTTGACTCAGAGTGTATCTGACTCAGCAACCTGTTTCTCTATTGAAGCTAATAACATCACATTAGATTGTAAAGGATTCACAGTAACCTATGCTCAATCTTCAACAGGTTATGGAGTGAGCGATACTGGGGGTTACGCTTTTACTACTGTAAATAACTGTGTGATTGATCAGGGAGGAATTACTTTCTTTTCACCTGCAGTATATCTCAAGGATTCAGTAAATGCAACAATACAAAGAAACACAATATCTACCAATCAGTATGGTATTGCAGATGCAATCTTCCTTGAAACTTCTTCAAACGCAACAATCTTCAATAATACTCTTTCACCTACTGGAGCAGTAGGCCACGGAGTATACCTTAACGGTTCTACTGACTCAACAGTGTCCCTTAACACAATGACAATAGAGGGCATCTTGGCTAATGGAATTTATGCCATAAATTACTCCAATTCAAATACCTTTTCTAACAACACAATATCAACCTCAGATTCGGGTGGTATAGGAATCAGACTCTTGTCATCTAACACAAACACAATAATAAACAACACAATCACGACAAGTGAAACTATTGGATATGGAATGTCCTTCACATATTCCTCAAACTTAACTATTATAGAAAACACGATAACAACCACTCATTTAAATGCCGAGGGAATATTTTTCCAGCTTTGTACTAACTCTACAATTTCAGATAACAATATTACAAGTGGTGGAGAATATGCTCATGGAATTTACATCACAGATTCTTCAAACTTAAACATAACACAAAACACACTAAACACAACAAACACCTCTGCAATATTTATTGCAGGAGCTTCACCTTCCTATTGGACCCATATGATAACCAATAACACAGAACAGGGAGCTTTAATTTATTATTATAAAAATAATGATTCAATAATAATAGAAGACTTAACAAATATAGGTGGACTAATAGTTGCGAACTCAACTAATATCACGGTGAGAAACGTATCCCTTGATAAGAATGGTGTGCTATTTGGACATGTTGTAAATTCGTCAATAGAAGAAAATAATATTTCAACTTCAAGTCCAGGAATCTCCATCTTCTTTTCCTCTAATTTGAGCATAACATCAAACAACATCAAAATTGATGTGCCCGGGGGAGATGGAATACTTTTCAGTTCTTACTCTAATTTGAGCAAAATATACAATAACACAATCACAACATCTGGACTTGCTGCTGAGGGAATATACCTCTCAGATTACTCGACCTCAAACTCAGTATCAAACAACACAATATCAACCAATGAGGCACCTGGACTTCGCTTTTCATACGCCAGCTCAAATTCAGTATCAAACAATACGATCTCAACCAATGCTTCTAGCGGAATTTACTTTAGCACCTACTCTAACTCAAACACAATATCTAATTCAATAATTATGAGTGAGCAGTCATATGCAATTTATTTTTTCTCTGACACTGTTGAAAACAACACATTCTATAACTGTCTGATTAATGGTTCGTCTGCGTCTGTTGACTTCTATAATGAAGAGTACTATAATAAATGGAATACCACGCAGAAGACTGGATCAAGAATCTACAGTTCAGGAACAAAGATTGGAGGTAACTATTATACTAATTCAACAGGCAATGCATTCTCAGATACCTGTGTTGATGCAGACACAGATGGATTCTGTGATTATGCTTATAATGTAACAACAAATACAACTTGCAGCGGAGCAACCTGCGGAAACAACACAGACTACCTTGCTTTGAGCGATGAGTACACTGGAACAAACCTCACAGAGTGCGGACTCCTTGATCAGACTGGTACAGAATATCGCTTGTTGCAGGATGTAAACTCATCCGGAACCTGCTTTAATATGGATGCATATGGAATTACTCTTGATTGTCAAGGCTTCATGATAAATCATTCGCAGGGACAAAAGGGATATGGTGTTAACGCTACTGCTTTCGCTGACAGTTTAGTACTAAAGAACTGCATAATAGTGCAGGGCTCAGAGCAGGACAATACATTTGGCGTTTATGCTTATAGTCCATATGATATCACAATTACTAATAACACAGTGGTTGGAGGCGTAACTGGAACAGATTGTGATTATTGTGCAGGAATCTATGCAAGGTCTTCTCGCAGAGCCAATATAACTAATAATACTGTAACAACACATGGTGATGATTATAACAGAGGAATATATCTATTACATATGAGAAGCACAAATCTTCAGAATAACTATATTAACACAACAGATAATGATGTCAATAGTTATGCAGTGTGGCTCCTTGGAGACTGCGACAACAGCAGTGTTATTAATAACACAATATTCGCTGCGGATGAAAGCTCAGATGATGATGGTTATGGAATTATTATAAGCTATAACTGGATACATCAGAATTCACATACTGTTGTTCATAACAATAGGATAACCACTCTTGGACGGGATGGTTCTGGAATACGCCTTAACGGAAATGGCTCCTTAAACCATATGTATGTCAATATCACAAATAATACAATTATTACAAGTGGAGAAAGCGCTCACGGAATATATATTGATAACTCAAATTATACAATAGTTGAAAACAATACTATAATAACATCAGGAGCAGAAGCCTTAGGAATAAATCTATCTTATGCATATCATGGTTCAATCTCTAACAACTTCATAAATTCAACTGCACAGACTGTTGGTATTCGCGACACAACATATGGTAACGTTTGGAATAGTTCGTATATCTCTGGAACAAATATCCAGGGCGGACCTTATCTTGGCGGTAACTTCTACATGAATTCAACTGGAAATGCCTTTAGTGAAACATGTCTGGATGTTGATGCTGATGGAATCTGTGATAGCAGCTTGACTCATGCTACAAGCAATATTGATTACTTACCTCTAGCTAATTATGGAACTGATGTCACTCCGCCTCAGATTTACTTTAGTTCACCAACTCCTGATAATAACTCCTTGGTGATTGGTAATATGATTGTGAACGTTTCCTTTACTGAAGCAAATAATCATACTGCATTTATTGAGATGGACGGAACCAATTATACTCCTATGATGGGTGATGGTTACTTCTATTATGACTTTGATTTGAGTGATAGTTCGCATACATTCTCTGCATGGATGAATGATACTGGTGGAAATGAGAACTCTACTCTAGAGAGGACTATTACATTTGATGCTGCTGTGCCTATCTTGTTGTCTGTTTCAGATAATGCTGACTCTGTACAAAGCGGCACTTCAATCAACTTTACTGCTTCATGGTATGATAAGGATGATGCTGTTAAGTTGTTGATTGCGAATAACTCAGACTTTGATGCTTGTAATTATACTGTTACAACTGGCTGTATGTGTTTCTCGCCTGGTGAAACAGACAACCTGAGCGGCTGCAATTACAGCACTTCAACAGTAGAAGGCACATTCAGATGGTATGCTCAGGTATGCGATGACCAGGACATCTGCTCTGTCATAGATGGAGAGGATACACTGAACTGGAATAAGACATTTGATGCAGAACTTATGGATCCTACTATGGATTCTGCGCGTTCTGTTGCTGTTGACAGTTATGGAAATGTGTATGTTGTAGGTGGTGGAGACTTTTTAGGCTCTGCTGCTGATTTATGGTGGGTGAAAAAGTTCACTTTGAATGGCACTGAAGATATTGATAACTGGAACAAAACGACTTTAGACCGCTATGGAACTCCATCTTCTGTTGTTGTTGATGGGAGCGGTAATGTTTATGTTGTAGGTGACGGACTCAATATTTTTGGCTTTACTTCTGGTTATGATTGGTGGTTGAAGAAGTTTACTTCTAATGGTACTGAAGATGTTACGAATTGGAATAAGTCGTTTGATGGTTCAAATCAGCATGATTATGCAAAATCTGTTGTTGTTGATGGAAGTGGTAATGTTTATGTTGCAGGATATGGATATGATCTTATTAGCGCTTCATCTAATTATGATTGGTGGATCAAGAAGTTCGCTGCTAATGGTACTGAGGATACTGCAAATTGGAACAAGACTTTTGACGGATTAAGTCAAAGTGATTCTGTGTCTTCTGTTGTTGTTGATGGTGATGGTAATGTTTATGTTGTAGGTGGTGGAACTGATCTTATTAGTGGTTCTTCTAATGATGATTGGTGGTTGAAGAAGTTTAGTTCTGATGGTACTGAGGATACTGTAAATTGGAACAAGACCTTTGATGCTGGAGACTATTCTTACGCATATTCTGCTGCTGTTGATAGTAATGGTAATGTTTATGTGGTTGGATATGGGTATCATCTTATTAGCGATTCTTCTTATTCTGATTGGTGGTTGAAGAAGTTTTCTTCTGATGGTACTGAGGACATTGTGAATTGGAATAAGACTTTTGATGGCTCAGGGAGTGGTGATTATGCATATTCTGTTGTTGTTGATGGTGATGGTAATGTTTATGTTGTAGGGAGTGGTTATGACCTTATCAGCGGTTCATCTGGTGATGATTGGTGGTTGAAGAAGTTTAATTCAAGTGGTTATGAAGACACAATAAATTGGAACAAGTCTATTCAGGGTCCATATGCTGGGGATTCTGCGTATTCTGTTGCAGTTGATGAAGGTGGTGCTGTTTATGCTGTAGGAGACGGAGGAGGGCTTATGGGTCCGTCTTCTGGAACTGACTGGTGGATCAAGAAGTTCACCAACTATCTGTATGGTAACTTTACAGTTGACAACACTGCACCAGAGATAGAGTTTGTTGATCCAACTCTTGCGAATGGTTCTGGTGTTGCAAGAGACTGGGCATATGTGAATGTATCTGTGGATGATTCATCAGATAGTTCTGCATTCATCGACTTCAACAACAGCCTGGTTGGATACTGGAGCTTTGATCAGTATAATGGCACGCATATGTATGACAATTCCACATATAGCAATGGCGGAGAACTAATAAATGGATTATCTGTTGATAACCTAACGATTGGAATGCGCGGAAATGCTATGAGCTTTGATGGAACTGATGATTATATTACTTGTTCTAATGATTCTAGCTTGAATCCTGGTGAATCAATTACCTTAGAAGGGTGGATTAATCCTAGAGCAGGATATGGTGAACTTGCACCTAGGGTCATTGATAAATACAGCCAGTACGTTGTTTCAATTAATTTGGGAACCGGAACAATTCAGTTTTCACTTAATATATCTGGTACAATGAGGTCGGTTCAATCCATAACATCCCTTCCTGTGGACACATGGACGCACTTTGTCGGATCTTTCAATGGTAGCACGCTTGCTCTTTATTTAGATGGTGTTGAAGAGTCAAGCACAGATGCATATTCTGGTCCTCTCGGTGTAACTGATGAGCCCTTTTTGATTAGCAAGAATAATAGAGCCTTTAATGGCTCAATAGATGAGGTAAAGGTCTGGAACCGTGCTTTGACACCTCAAGAAATCAATGCTTCTTTCAATGCAGGTGTTTACAATCTAATGAATAACTTCACAGGCTTACCTGAAGGAACATATCCATACACTGCGCATGTTATTGATGCTGCAGGAAACATGAACAAGACTAAAACCAGACAATTTACAATTGACACTACTACTCCTGTGATTAACTATGAATACCCTACGGATGCAAATGACTCTGCTGTGAGCAGAAACTGGACGTATATAAACGTCTCAGTGTCAGATGCAAATGATGTTTCGGCATTCATAGACTTCAACAGAAGCCTGATTGGTTATTGGAGCTTTGACAGTTATAATTCAACGCATATACATGATAATTCAACATATGGCAATGGCGCAGAACTGATGAGTGGAATGGCCATCGAGAACCTAACTGCTGGAAAGCGTGGACAAGCAATGCAGTTTGATGGAACTAATGATTATATTAATATCGGCTACGATGTAAGTATGAACCATACAAACACATTCAGCCTTGAGGCTTGGGTTAGATCAGACAATCCACAGACTGCAGGTATTGTATCCAACCTAAAGGTTGGAATGGATTATAGACAGGCATATGGTCTAATCACACATACTGATGGGGATGTAGGATTTTTATTAGGAAACATAACTGGTACTAAGTATTGCCGTTCATATGAAAGCGAGTTAGCTGGAGGCGAATGGGTCCATGTTGTTGGAACTTATAATGGAAGTGTAGGAAAATTATATGTTAACGGCGAACTGCGTCCAGATCAAGAACTAGCGAATGTATCAGAGATCTTAGAGCCTACTGTTATAGGAAGGTATTATGCAGATTACGATGATTATTACTTTGATGGAGAACTGGATGAAGTAAAGGTCTGGAAACGTGAATTATCGCATGCAGAAATCAATGCTTCCTTCAATGCAGGTATTTACAGATTGCAGCGCAACTTCACAGGACTGCCTGATGGAGAATATAACTTCTCTGCATCTGTTATTGATATTGCAGGAAACACGCAGAATACAGAGACTCGCTTCATAACAATGGATACATCTGATCCTTCAATAAGCTTTGTTGCTCCAACTGTTGCGAATGGATCTGGTGTTGCAAGAGACTGGGCTTATGTGAATGCAACTGTTTCAGATGCATCAGATAGTTCAGCATTCATCGACTTCAACAGAAGTTTGGTTGGATACTGGAGCTTTGACCAGTCTAATTTAACGCATGTAAATGATAGTTCATCATTCGGTAATGCTGCTGAGTTCAGAAACTTTACAGCAAATGTAACTGCTGCAGGAAAGCGTGGACAAGGTATGGAGTTCAATGGAGACCCAACTTATTTGGAGATAGAGGATACTGGTTCAAGTAGTCTAGATGTTTCAGATGCTTTAACTATAAGTGCGTGGATCAAGGCAAATTCCATGACAAATGAATATGGTAATAGACAAACTATTGCTACTAAGCGAAATAGTTATTATTTTGAACTTGATAATGGAGTTCCTGATCTTGCTTTATATCTGGATGGTTCTGGTGACTGGTATGGATCTGATGTAACTCTTGTCGCTAACACATGGTATCATGTTGCAGTGATTTATAATGGAACAAATGTTTCATATTATGTGAATGGTGAGGATGCTGGAGCCACTAATGCTTCGGGAACAATTAATTCAAATGCCAATCCTTTAAGAATAGGTTGGATGTCCAGTGATGGCAGTCCATCTGATAGACCCTTTAACGGAACAATTGATGAAGTTATGATTTGGAACCGTGCTTTGACATATGAGGAGATTAATTCTTCTTTTAATGCTGGAGTTTACAGACTGGAGAGAAACTTCACTTCATTACCTGAGGAAACATATGATTACTATGTTCATGTGATTGATGCTGCAGGAAACACTGACACAACAGAGGTCAGGGAAATTATCATAGACACTACTGATCCTTCAATTAGCTTTGTTGAACCAACAGATGACAATACTTCTTCAGTCAGCAGGAACTGGACATATATAAACGTCTCAGTAAGCGATGCGAATAACGTATCAGCATTCATTGACTGGAACAGAAGCTTGGTTGGTTATTGGAGTTTTGACAGTCATGATGGAACTAATGTATTTGATAATTCAACATATGGCAATGATGCGATATTTGTTAACTACTCCACTGATATGCATGTTGCAGGAAAGCGTGGAAATGCTATGGAGTTCAATGGAAGCCAAGTTGTACGCGTAGAAACTCCTACATTCAACTTCAAGACAGCCCATGGTCCAAGTACACTTATGATGTGGTTTAAGACAAATTCATTGGACGGAACTACTGATTCGATATTCTCTGACAATTGTAAAGAATGGGGTCTTACTAGAACAGGTTCAACTCTTTTCGGAACAGTATATTCAACTCTGAACTTAGGAAGCATAAATGTTGATGAGTGGTATCATGTAGCATTAACTCACGATCATCCTAATGGACTTACAGACACTGAAATTAAGATGTATGTCAATGGAGAGTTGAAAGATGAAACAACTCTTTCGATTATTGCTCAGAACGGATATCTTGATTCGCCTTATCATATTGGAGATGATTCATGCTTTGCAGACAGGAGGTTTGATGGATCTGTTGATGAGGTTACAGTATGGAGCCGTGCTTTATCAATAGCGGAAATCAATGCTTCATACAATGCAGGCATATACAAGCTTCAAACCAACTTCACAAACCAATCTGATGGACACTATGAATACTATTCATATGTGATTGATGTTGCTGGTAATTCTAAGAAGACTGGAACAAGGAATGTATCAATTGACACTGCAACTCCATCACTTGGTGTTGGCGAGTCAATGGTTACAGATCCATATGCTAGCCAGGACTTTGTATTCATCAACTACACAACAACAGATATGAATGAGATATCTGGAACAATTGATTACAATGGAAGCCTTGTTGCTTGGTGGAGATTCGAGAATGATACTAATCCTGCAGGAAGCGTTATAGATAGTAGCACTCAGGGTAATGATGGAGTTGCTAATGCAACTAATCATACTACAGCAGGAAAGCGCGGAGCTGCACTAAGCTTTGATGGAAGTGGTGACAATGTTGAGATTGCAGATGATTCTTCATTCAATTTAACTGATGAGATGACTGTAGAGGCCTGGATAAATCCTTTGAATACTGATGGCTATAGGACTATTGTTTCTAAGACAGGTCCTGAAACAACTAATTCAACATTCTGGATGGATATTAGACTTGCAAACACAATTTACTTTGGCGGATATGATAGTGAAGGAGGTTCTGTTTATGTCAGTGTAACACATGTATTCCAGAATAATACATGGCAACATGTGGCTGGAACAGATAATGGAACTCATCTGGTTATTTATGCAGATGGAGAACAAATAGGTATGACAGCAAACTCATTAATAAGAACATCTGGAAACTGGCCTGTGCGAATTGGAAGCAGAGGAACATCAGGTAACTGGTTCTATGGTTCTATAGATGAAGTTAAGATACACAACAGAAGCTTAAGTGCTGAAGAAATCAATGCTTCGTATAATGCTAAATTATATGGTGTATCCGGAAACTTCACAAGTTTACCTGATGGCCAGAAGAACTTTGATGTTTATGTTGTTGATTCTGCAGGAAACATGAATTCAACTTCATATCAGATTGACCTTGATGATACATATCCATCTCTTAACTTCACTGCACCAACAGAGACCAATGTCTCTCCTCTTGACAGAGGCTGGGCATTTGTTAATGCAACATTTAGCGACATAAATAACGATACTGCTATTATTTCCTTTGATGGAACCAATTATACTGATGTAACAATGGGTGACGGTTACTTCTATAGAAACTTCACTGCTCTGAATAATGGCCTGTATGAGTTCTACGCATGGATAAATGATTCAGCAGGTAATGAAAACATCACTGTAACCAGAATTGCTAATATAACTTATACAGAGTACGTTAATTTGAGTATTGGCCTTGTTTCGCCTTCAGAGACTAATGCCACTTATGTTGCTAGGAACTGGGGAATGGTTAATGTTAGCTTCTATAACACTACGCAGCCTATACATACTGCTTTTATTAGCTGGAATGGCGCAAATAACACTGAGATTACTTATGATGATTACTTCTATGAGAACTTCACAAGTTTATCTGATGGTTCATATACCTTCTTTGGTTGGGCTAATGATACAACTGGCAATGAGAGTATTACAGAGACAAGAATCTTCACAGTTGATACACTGCAGCCTGCTTTGGATTATGAGGTCCCAACAGAGGTTAATGATTCTGCTGTTGCTAGGAACTGGCTGTTTGTGAATGTATCTTATACTGAAGCGAATAATGACACTGTTGTTGTAATCTTTGATGGAACTAATTATAGTGTGAACATGACAAGCGAGTTCTTCTATCTCAACTTGACAGAGTTGAGTGAAGGAACATATAGCTTCTATGCCTTGATGAATGATTCTGCTGGCAGAACGAATTATACCTTGAACAGAACAGTGACTGTTGACTGGACTACTCCGCAGATTAGCTTTATTGATCCAACTGTTGCCAATGGCTCTGCAGTAAACAGGGATTGGGCTTATGTGAACACAAGTGTTTCAGATGCATCAGATAGTTCTGCATTCGTAGACTTCAACAGAAGCCTGGTTGGATACTGGAGCTTTGATAATGCTTCAGACTTATCAGATCACTCAACATATTCAAATGACTGTGGCGATGCAGGATCAACTCACAATGAACATGGTAAGTTTGGCGGTGCTAGAGACTTTTACGGTTCAGACGCACTTAACTGTGGCAATGATGAGATTTTGAATATGACAGGTAATATGACTATTGAGTTCTGGATGTATATGGGTGTTAATCAGGGTGTAGATTATCCTAAAATAATTCAAAGAGGAGGTTATGACACTGGCGGTTATTACATTGATGGTATGAACGGTGATAACACCAACAGAACAAGGTTATATTTCGGTATTCCAAGTGGAGGATCAAGTTCTGCATCTCCTATCATGTACTATAATGTAAGCGAGTGGAACCATTTCGTGTTCACCCTAGATGTTGCAAACAATGAAGGTAAAGGATACAAGAATGGTGTTTACAAAGGCGCATGGCCTGTTCCAACTTACTATCCTGGAAGTTGGGACTTTTATCCTGTTTCCTCTGGAGGTTTCAATGGTTCTCTAGATGAGATTAAAATCTGGAACCGTGTCTTGTCTGAGAATGAGATCAACGCTTCTTTCGATGCAGGAATCTACAGGCTTGAGAAGAACTTCACTTCATTAGCTGAAGGAACATACAATTATTCTGCTCATGTAATTGATGCTGCTGGAAATAGCAATGTGACTGAAACACGAGAGATTACGATTGATCTTACTACTCCTGTGATTAACTATGAATACCCTACAGATGCAAATGACTCTGCTGTGAGCAGAGACTGGACGTATATAAACGTCTCAGTAAGTGATGCAAATGATGTTTCGGCATTCATAGACTTTAACAGAAGTTTGGTTGGATATTGGAGCTTTGATTCATATAACTCAACGCATATTCTTGATAACTCCAGCTACGGAAATATTGGCAGGTTTATGAATGGAACTGCAACAGATAATCTTACTGCGGGGGCACGCGGTCTGGGAATGCAATTTGATGGGGTGGATGATTATATATCTTTGGATAATTGCGCAGATTCCCCTCTTAACGGATACCCGACAGAAGAAGTTACCTTAACTGCATGGATTAAAGTCTCTGCTCTTCCAGCTTCTGATACTAGAATTATTGGAAAGGTAGGAACTGATGTAGATTTCTTGTTGAGAAGCAACGGGGACTTAAGGGGGAAAATAGTAACATCTGGTTCTGTTACGTTAAATAGCCTTACTGCTGTAAATGTTGGTCAGTGGCAGTTTGTATCAATGATATATAATGGGTCAACAATTGAATTATTTATTAATGGTGTGGCTGATGGTTCTATCGCGCAGTCCGGAGCAATTAGTAATCCTGACAGAGGCTACCAAATTGGAGGGTATGCTTATAATTGCGGAGAAGAAGACTACAATGCCAGATTCAACGGTACAATTGATGAAGTAATGATATGGAACCGCGTATTATCACTTGATGAAATCAATGCTTCCTTCAACGCAGGTGTCTATAGATTGCAGCGTAACTTCACTGGATTGCCTGATGGAGTTTATAACTACTCTGCATCTGTTATTGATGCAGCAGGAAATATGAACTCAGAAGAGACAAGGACAATAACAATTGACCAGGTTGATCCTGTGATAAGCTTTGTTGACCCAACTGATACAAATGGATCGGCTGTTAACAGAGACTGGAGTTATGTGAATGTATCTGTATCAGATGCAAATGACATGTCAGCTTTCATAGACTTCAACAGAAGCTTGATTGGATACTGGAGCTTTGAGAATTACAATTCCACGCATGTGAATGACAGTTCAAGTTGGGGTAATAATGGTGTTTTAGGATTTGAAAACCAAACAAGCTCTGCTGCTAATGCTCTTACGAATAGTACAATCTGTGTTGATGATGATACCTTGATATCTGCTCCAAGCAGTAATGGCAGTTATATCGGATGGACGTTCCTTGCTACTAGCGGCGCTGCTGCAGGTCAGAGAACCACTATTCTTAATTACTCTTATTTCGGTATTTCTAACAGGACTCTTTACTTTGTTGATGAACTTTCTGGTTTCACTCAATATGATGATTATGCTTTGTGGTATGATGATAAAGGTCCAAATATATCAACTGCTGGAAAGAGAGGAAAAGGATTACAGCTTGATGGTTACGCAGATTATGTAAGCATCTCTGGGGTACAGCCTATATCCACCGGAATGCCGTTTACAATTTCAAGTTGGGTTAAACCAGGAGCACTAGGTGGTTATAAGACCATTGTTGGTTATGATAACAATCATCGGTTATTAATAGACAGTGTTGGATCCTTGTTATCTCAACAAGATGGAAATTTCTTCTCTACAAAATCAATATCTGGTGATGTTTGGAGCAATGTTGTTTACTGGTATAACGGAACGCATGAAATGTGGTACATAAACGGTCAAGAGGCAGGAATCAATCCAACAGTGAATGCTGAATGGAATGATGAATTTAGAATTGGAAAATATACCTCTTATTACTACTATCCATTCAACGGAACAATAGATGAATTAGCAATCTGGAGCCGTGCTTTAACACCAGAAGAAATCAATGCATCATATGATGCTGGAACCTACAGGCTATACAATAACTTCACAAGCTTGCCTGATGGAGAATACAATTATTCTGCTTATGTGATCGATGTTGCTGGTAATAGCAATGTAACTGAAACAAGAGAGATCACAATAGATACTATTACTCCTGTGATTAACTATGAATACCCTACAGATGCAGATGACTCTACTCTTGACAGAAACTGGACATATATAAACGTCACAACAAGTGATACAAATGATCATTCAGCATTCATTGACTTCAACAGAAGCTTGATTGGATACTGGAGCTTTGATTACACTAATGCAACGCATGTGCATGATAACTCAACGTATGGAAATGGCGGAGAGTTCTTTGGCGGACTATCAACAGACAACTTAACTGCTGGAAAACGAGGAAAAGCCATGAAGTTTGACGGAATTGATGATTATGTTAACTTGTCAATTTCTATAGATGCTGGAGAAAGTAAGACTGTGGAGTTGTGGATTAATCCAGTTACAGGATTCCATGAAGGCACATTGGCTATGTTTTCAATGTATAGAGATGCTTCCAACTATCTTTCAGTATATAAGGCAGAATATGAAGGACCCCGAAGAGATCTCTGGAAAATTGTTGTGGATGCTGATGGTGATTGGCAACAAGCACAGTCAGGAAACCAGACTTTTGTTGCAAATGATTGGTATCATATTGTAGGAACCTTTGATAATGATACTGGAAATATGAGGTTATATTGGAACGGAGAACGTATTGCTGTTGGAACTCAGTCAAATCCGCTTCCTGCAGGAGAGTATTCAATAACCTTTGGTTCTTTGTATTCTCTAAATAATTTTATCAATGGCACTCTTGATGAAGTTAAGATCTGGAATAGAGTATTATCTGCTGAAGAAATCAATGCTTCCTACAATGCAGGCATATACAGATTGGAAAGAAACTTCACTGACTTGCCTGATGGAGAATATAACTTCTCTGCTCATGTGATTGATGCAGCAGGAAATGTGAACTCTGAAGAGACAAGAACAGTGAAGATTATTCCACCTGCTTTGATACAGAACTGTACTATGATGGACCAGCCAGGAAAGACATACTTGCTGACATCAGACATCATCAATGCAACAACAGATTACTGTATGAATGCATCTGCAGTAAATGTTACTTTGGACTGCCAAGGATACTTGATAGACAGTGATGGAAGTGCGAGAACAGGTCTTATTAATCCTTTAAATGCAAATAATTTCACATTGAGAAACTGTAATTTCACTGACTGGTATTCTTATGGTGTTGAAATACTTTCACCTTATGCCACTATTAGGAATGTTTCAATTATTGGTAAGAGTAGCTATGCAATTTATTTCTATACAACTGGAGATTATTCTTCTGTAAAGAATCTGTATACAGACGGCTATTCTGGTGCTGTATATCAGAATGGTGAAAGCGGTGTTATTAATGATAGTATTTTTGTTCATGCAAGCAGAGACATATTCGTTGGCACGCCTTCTGCTTGTAGCTTTGAGGTCAATAATGTAACCTCAGATGGCCTGCCTGTTTTCTTTGCTAATGATACAGTGAATATTGAGGATTGGGAGAATAATGCAAGCAGCATAACCTTGTGCGGTGCTGATTATTCTACAATTGATAATGTGTCTTTAACAAGGCTTGGTCGTAACGGAACACTGATTATGATGGTGTATACTGATTATGCTAATATTACTGATTCATTTTTCTCTAATGGTCTTAATACAATTTCTCTTTATTACGGCACGAATAATAATATTCTCCGCAATATTACAATCAATGATTCACTTAGAGGAATTATTACTGATTCTTATTCAGAAATTGGTTCTAATATAATTGAAAATTGTGATATTCATACTACACAATGGGCTCTTCAATTCTATAGGGAGTCAAGGCACAATGTGGTTCGCAATTGTACTTTGATAAGTGATACTGAGGCTGCAGTACTAATAATAGAGAATAACGATACACCGCCGTCAAACAATACATTCTATAATAACCTGATTAACGGCTCTGTAATCCCTGTTGAATATATGGGTGGCATTGGTAATAACACATGGAACACCACGCAGCAGACTGGAACAAGGATCCTTGGAGACGGAACGCAGATTGGAGGTAACTATTATACTAATGTAACTGGCAATGGCTTCTCAGATACATGTACTGATGCGGATATGGATGGTTTCTGTGATAGTTATTACAATGTATCTACAGATACTGCTTGCAGCGGAGCAGACTGTGGCAATAACACAGATTATCTTGCTTTGAGTGCTAAGGGACCAATACAGATCATGAACTGTACACCACTGAATCAGTCAGGAAGGATGTATCAGCTCACAGCAGACATCATAAATTCAACTGAATCATATTGTATGAACATAACTGGTGCAAACATCACTTTGGACTGTCAGGGATATACTATTGATGGAGATGATTCAGCAAGTAGAGGAATCGCAATTATGAGAGACTCTGCTACTGTAACAAATTCCACAATTAAGAATTGTGTTCTTAGCGATTGGTACTTGGGAGGAGTTTATATGCTGTATGCTGAATATAATACTGTTCAGAACATTACGGCCTTCTCAAATTCCTTTGGTGTTAACACAATGCGCTCAGATTACCAAAATTTAACTGAAGTCACTGCATATGATAATACTTACGGATTAGAACTAAGATATACTGATTATGCTGCAGTCTCCAATTCTAATTTATCTAATAATGCTCAATATGATGTGTACTACTTTTCTAGCAATGATTGTTCTTCATCTTTCACTAATGTCACTGGAACAGACAACAAGCCAATTTTATTCTTCAATGATACTGTAACTATAGAGAACTGGGATAATAATGTAAGTGAGTTAATGCTTTGCGGAGCATCTGATTCTGTGATTACTAATTTGACAATATCTCAAATAGACAAATCTAATAATGGTTTATTATTATTACATACCTCTCGCGCAACTATTTCAAACTCTACTTTCAATAACACCTGGGCAGGTGTACGTATCTATTACTCACATAACAATATTTTAAATAATGTAACTGCAATTAACAATTCATATGCAGGTATACATTCCCATGGTTCTAGACACAATCTAGTGAGAGACTCAAACGTTGAAAGCTTCAATCAAGGGCTTCTTTTGGAATACACTGCTGAAAATAACACCATTGTGAATTCAACTATTACTGGTTTAGATACAGATGGTATTGAATTCCGCCAGTCTCCTGCTCCAAATAATAATACAATCTCCAACTGCTTGATAAATGCTACAGTGCCTGTTACCTTCTCTACTGGTTCGTATCACAACAAATGGAATGTAACAAAGCAGACTGGTGACAGAATCTTTGGAAATGGAACCAAGATTGGAGGTAACTATTATACTAATGTCACTGGAAATGGCTTCTCAGATACATGTGTTGATGCAGATACTGATGGATTCTGTGATCTATATTACAATGTGTCAACTAACACTGCTTGCAGTGGAGCAGACTGTGGAAATAATACAGACTATCTCGCTTTGAGCAGCAAGTACACTGGAACAAACCTCACAGAGTGTGGAATACTTGATCAGGAGGATACTGAATACATCTTATTGCAGGATGTGAACACATCTGGTGTTTGCTTTGATATCCAGGCATCAGGCGTGACTTTAGATTGTCGGGGTTTCATGATCAACTATTCACAGGAAGGTATAGGATCTGGTGTTCGTGTAATGGATAATACTTATGATAATGTTATGATAAAGAACTGTAAGATTGTACAGGGATCATCACAGGACAGGGCTTATGCAATTAATATAACTGGTGCAGATTTCGGTTATATTCAGAACAACACAATAGTTACAGGATTTGACTCTTCAACAGATTCTGACAACTGTTATGGAATCTATCTATATAATAGCGTTACTGCATTTAACATATCAGATAACAACATAACCACAATGGGAGACGATTCCAACTTTGGAATCCGTGTACATTCTTCTGATAGAACTAATATCTCAGGCAATACAATTAACACATCTGATTCAGACAACTATAACTACGGAATATATCTTATTAGAGGAACAGATTACAGCAGAGTAACAAACAACAGAATCACTACATCAACTGGAGCCGGAGATTTGTATGCTTATGGAATTTACGTAGCATACAATGGTGTGCTTGAGCCTATGTACAATCTTGTAAAAGACAATATGATAACAACTTATGGACAGCATTCCTCTGGAATATATGTGAAAGGAAACGAGACTGTTCATCCACTTTTCAATAATGTTACAAATAACACTGTATTGACTCTTGGTTCCCGAGCACCTGGAATACTAATCTGGTATTCTAACTATACTACTGCAAATGATAATACAGTGATTGTATCTGGTACAGAGTCTTCTGGAATAAATGTGTCCTCTGCATTCCACAACTCAATCTATAACAACTTCATTAACTCAACTTATCAGAGTGTTGCTGTTTATGACACATTATATAGTAACTCCTGGAATACTTCCTATGCTTCTGGAACAAATATCCAAGGCGGACCTAATATGGGTGGAAACTTCTACATGAATCCATCTGGAACAGGATATAGTCAGACATGCTATGACTTTGATAGGGATGGTATCTGTGAGCTTCCTTTGACTCATGACTCAAACAACGTTGATTACCTACCGCTTGCTGAGTCTTCTGGAACAAACCTTACTTCATGTACTAATTTGACTACTGCTAATATGACTTATTACTTGATACAGGATATCAACTCATCAGGAACATGTATCTGGATAAAGGCAGCGAACGTAACACTAGATTGTCAGGGATACATGATAAACCACTCAACAAGTTCTCCTGGCAGAGGTATTCTTGTAAATGGCGATGACTATGACTATGCTACTGTTAAGAACTGTGTAGTTACTCAGGGATCTGCACAGGATGTAACATATGGAATCTTCTTTGGAGATGCTGACTTTGGCCTAATAGAAAACAATACAGTAAATATTGGACATCCTGGAGATTCGGATTACGCTAAGGGTATTTATATTTACTACTTAGCAGACCGCAACAGGGTAATCAGCAATACTGTAACCTCCTTTGGTGATGATAGTATTATTGGAATAGATATATATAACTCATATCTTAACAATGTTACAACTAACTTTGTGAATACAACGCAGACTGATGATTATTCTTATGGAATATTCTTGTCTAGCAGTTCTGACATCAACAGAATTACTAATAACACAATATTTACAGGAAGAGATTCAACTGATTTCATGAGCTGCGGTATAAGGTTAGCCATAGCTCGATTTACTACAGCATATTCACCTGATTTCAATCTAATAGCAAACAACACAATAACCACTTACGGTGAGCTTGGGCACGGCATATTCCTTGATGGAAACACTTCATCAAAAGAGCCTGCTTACAACACAATAGCTTACAACACAATAACAACCTATGGAGCTTCTGCTGCAGGTGTAGCACTTGAATACATAAACCACAGCATTGTTGCAAACAACACAATAGTAGCAGCTGGAACAAGTGGATTCGGCTTGAATGTAACACATTCAATAAACAATTCAATCTACAACAACTTTGTGAACGCAACATCGCCTTATGTAGCTGGATCCTTTGTTAACTATTGGAACAGTTCATCTGCTTCTGGAACAAATATACAAGGCGGACCAAATATGGGTGGTAATTTCTACATGAACTCATCTGGAGATGGATTTAGTGAAACTTGCTTAGATATGGATGCGGATGGAATCTGCGATGAAAGTTTATCACACGACTCAAATAATATTGACTACTTGCCTCTAGCAGACTACGGAACAGATGTTACACCACCTCAAGTAAGCTTTGCAAGCAACTCAGAAGTAAACGATTCTGCTGTGAGCAGGAACTGGGCATTTGTGAATGTAAGCTTTACAGAAGTGTATAATGATACTGCTGTTATTATCTTTGATGGAACAAACTACACAGTTAATAATGGATTAAATGCCTTCTACCAGACGATCGGTTCGCTGAGTGATGGTATATATACATATTATGCCTGGATGAATGACACATCAGGCAATGAGAACACTACTTTGACAAGGACTGTGACAATTGATAATGAAAAACCAATCATTAACTTCACATCTCCAACAGAAGATTACAGTGCAGATGAAAGCAGAGACTGGGCTTATGTGAATGTATCTGTCTCAGATGCAACAACAGACACTTCAGCATTCATTGACTGGAACAAGAGTTTGGTTGGATACTGGAGCTTTGATTACATCAATGCAACTCATGTTCAGGATAACTCGACTTATAGTCAGGGCGGGGAGTTCAGGAACTTTGCATCAAACACTACAGTTGCAGGAAAGAGGGGACAAGCCCTGGAGGTTGATGGAGTTGATGATTATGTGCTTATGCCATATAGTGAAAACTTTAATGTTTCAAATGCAGTTACAGTTGAAGCATGGGTTAAATTCAACATGTTAGCATCCCAGATGGGTAAAAGTTTCGAGGTTGTTTTCAGAAATAATGTTGCAGAAGCTAGCCCATGGGAAAGCATAATGATATATCAAGAAGCAGCTAGTGACATAGAAGGAATTACGTGTAAGTTTGCCAATATGTCCGGATTCATGGCTCATCCAAAGACACACTATGGACAAAGTGGTAACTTAACAACAGGAGAATGGCATTATGTTGCATGTGTATTTAATGGAACGCACGGAGTAGCTTACTTGGATGATGTAAAGAGCGCACCATCGAACATTATAGGGTCATTATATCCTCTACCATCTAATAGAAACCTGAGAATTGGAGCTGGTGCAGGAGGAAACAGTGCGGTGAACGGAACCATAGATGAAGTAAAGATTTGGAATAGGGTTCTTACAGAAGCAGAACTAAATGCATCCTATAACACAGGATTATACACACTTGAACGAAACTTCACAAACATGCCTGAGGGCGACTATGAATACTATGCTTATGCTATTGATGCTGCAGGAAACTCGAATGTTACTGAGACAAGGCCACTTAGACTTGATGCAACGTATCCTTTGATTAACTTTACTTCGCCAACAGAGACAAATGGAACTGGTGTTGAGAGGGGTTGGATATTTGTGAATGTAACCTTCACTGAAGAGTATTATGATCAGCCTATTATATACTTCAATGGAGATAATTATTCAGATGCAACTGTTGGAGATGGATACTTCTATAGGAACTTCACTGCTCTGGTCAATGGAAACTATTCATTCTATGCTTGGATTAATGATACAGCAGGCAATGAGAACATTACAGTCACTAGAAATGTGTCTGTTTTCTACACAGAGTATGTTCCACTTACTGTAAGCCTTGTTTCGCCTTCAGAAGCAAATGGTTCATCAGTTATCCGGGATTGGGGAATGGTTAATGTTAGCTTTACTAACAACACACAGCCATTACACACTGCGATTATTAGTTGGAATGGTGTGAATACCACAGAAACCACTTATGATGATTACTTCTATGAGAATCATACTTTGTTGAGTGATGGAGCGTATACTTTCTATGGTTGGGCTAATGACACAACTGGCAATGAGAGTATGACAGATACAAGAATCTTCACAGTTGATACAATACAGCCAACACTAGATTATGTTGATCCAACAGAGACTAATGATACTGCTGTGAATAGAACCTGGTTGTTTGTGAATGTATCATATACTGAAGCAAATAATGATACTGCGGTTATTGTCTTTGGTGCAACAAACTATACGCCAAGCTTTGGAGAAGATTACTTCTATTACAACATCACTGGATTGAGTGAAGGAACACATACATTCTACGCTTGGATGAATGATTCTGCTGGAAGAACAAACTATACTTTAACAAGAACAGTAACTATTGATCAGCAGCTGCCAATAATCAACTTTACCTCTCCAACTGATGCAGATGGCTCAGATTTGGACAGGAACTGGACTTACATCAATGTCTCTGTGAGTGATG
Source organism: bacterium (assembly GCA_024206195.1). Next base: position 30,482 of record JAAGZO010000262.1, read on the forward strand.
CATTAACTGATGTGTCTGCATTCATAGATTTCAACAGAAGCTTGATCGGATACTGGAGCTTTGATGAGATTAATTTAACGCATGTAGCAGATAAATCAACATATGGACACGCAGCAGAGTTCAGAAACTTTGCTGTGAATAGAACTGTATCAGGTAAATATGGACAAGCTATTCTGTTTGATGGTGTTGATGATTACCTTAATGTTGCAAAGGACCAAATCTATAATATAACAGACAACTTGACTATTGAACTGTGGATTAAGCCAACTATGTGGGTTGAAAATGAGGACTTGTTGACAAATGAATTATATTCTATTTTCCATAGAGGGGACTATGCAGGAAACCGCACTTACTTCCTGATGAGCATTAATTCATCTGATTCCCCTGGAAACTCTTCCTGGGCTTGGTGGGCAGGAGCCAGGACTGAAACATATCTTGAAGCTGGTCAATGGTATCATATGGTTAGTATTAAGTCTGGAAATATGATGGCCATATACCTCAACGGAGTGCTAGAGAGCGAACTTGACTGTCTTGAGGGTTATTCCATAAATACTACGCTTTTATCTGATATGAGGATTGGTCGTGATTACACTTCAGATTACTACAATGGTTCATTGGATGAAGTTAAGATATGGAACCGTGTATTGACACCTGAAGAAATCAATGCATCATATAATGCTGGCTTGTACAGATTAGAAAGAAACTTCACTGAATTGCTTTATGGAAACTATGAATACTATGCATATGCAATTGATGCTGCAGGCAATAGAAATACTACAGAGACAAGAGAACTCTTAATTGATACACCAATCTCAGTTGATGGTTGTATGCAGCTGAATCAATCAGGAAGAACATACATGATGACTGCAGACATTGTTGATGAATCGCAATCGTACTGTATGAATGTCTCTGCTACTAATGTGACTCTGGATTGCCAGGGATACATGTTAGATGGTAATAACAATGCTGATTATGGTATTTATGCTCGCAGAGACTCATATGAGATAGTAAATGTGACAATCAGGAACTGTAATATCTCAGATTGGGATACTGCTGCAGTTTACTTTAGATACAGTAATTATACTGTTATTGAGAATACAACCCTTTCATCGAATCCTGATAGAGCAGTCTATTACTATGCTTCTGATCCTAATATTCTTCGCAATGTTACATCTATTAACAATAACTATGGTATATACTTCTATCAGTCAGACTATACTTCTATTACAGATTCGAACTTCTCTGATAATTCCTATTATGATCTATACTATAGAACTACTCGTACAAATATGGATTGTCACTCTGAATTTACAAATGTAACTGGATCCGGCAACAAGCCAATATTGTTCTATAATGAATCAGTAACAATAGAAGATTGGGATGATAACGCAAGCCAGATCATCCTTTGCGGAGCAGACTATTCTGTAATTGATAATCTAACAATGTACAGTTCAACTGGAACTGGATCAGGACTAACAATCACTGCAACAGATTATGCAGATGTATCTAACTCAAATTTCACAGATCTGAACTATCCTATTTCGATCTTCCTTTCAGACTACATCAACATGACAAACATATCATCTGTAAATGCAGCATATGGTGCTGTTCTAGAATACGTTTACTACGCAAACCTGTCTAATGTTACTGTTAAGGGTGCTAATGTTGGACTTTATATGTACTTTACTGTAGGAAACACAGTTAGATATTCTTCCTTTAAGAGTTCTACAAGCAATGCAGTGGACTTCTTTGGCCGTTCAAGGCAGAACACATTCATTAACTCTACCTTTACAAGTACTGGTGACTCAGCAATAGATCTTCGCGCATCTGGTTCAGAATATGTGCCTTATGATAATCTTTTCTACAACTGTCTGATCAATGGTTCATCTGGTCCTGTTGCATTTAACGGCGAGAAGTTCTTCAATATGTGGAATACCACTCAGCAGACTGGTGATAGAATCATTGGAGATGGAACCCAAATTGGAGGTAACTATTATACCAACTCAACTGGAAATGCGTTCTCAGATACTTGTGAAGATATTGACATGGATGGATTCTGTGATTATGCATACAATATAACCACAAATTCAACCTGCAGTGGAGCAACATGCGGCAACAACACAGACTATCTTGCTTTGAGTGCCAAGGGACCAATACAGATAATGAATTGTACACCTTTGAACCAATCAGGAAGGACGTATCAGCTCACAGCAGACATCATAAATTCAACAGAATCATACTGTATGAACATATCTGGAGATAACATCACCTTGGACTGTCAGGGATATACTATTGATGGAGATGATTCAGCAGAGCGTGCTGTGAATATCCGTAGAGATTCTGAGTATGCTTCGAATGTTACTGTGAAGAATTGTATTTTAACTGACTGGGACTACTATGTTCTTTACTCTCGCTTTGGAGGTTATAATACTTATAAGAATCTTACTATGACATCAAATACACGGACTGCTATGGAATTGTCTAGTTCAGACTATTCCACTCTGATTGATGTTGTTGCTATAGATAATCGGGAAGGTATTTCTTTTGATGATGCGGATTACGCAACTGTAATTAATTCTTCTTTCATAAATAGTACTCGGTCTGATGTCAGTGGAAATGGTTTTTGTAATTCTGAGTTTGATAATATTACTGGAACTGACAATAAACCTATTGTATTCTTTAATGAGGCTGTTACTATTGAAAATTGGAATAATAATGTGAGTATGCTGATTTTGTGTAATGCTGATGGATCTGTTATAACTAATCTTACTTTGCGCCGTTTTGATCAGCCTAATTACGGTTTATTCCTTGATTATGTTGATAATGCTGTTATTTCTAATTCCAGCTTTGAGAATTTCGAGTCTCCTGTTCGTATTGTACGTTCTGATTCGAATACTCTCTTTAATGTTAATACTAATAACAGCGAGTATGGTATTTATTTCTATGATTCAGATTCGAATCTTGTTGATTCATGTGATATGAACGCAACTTCTTATTCAGGATTGGATATTTACAGAAACTCATATCATAATATTATTGTGAATTCTTCAATATCCAGTATGGATTATCCCGCTGTTAGAATAACATCTGGAAGTAATACTCCTAGCAACAACACAATCTATAACTGTCTGATTAATGGTTCATCGATCCCTGTTGACTTTTCTGGTGATGAGTATCATAATAAATGGAATACAACGCAGCAGAGCGGATCAAGAATCTTTGGTGATGGAACTCAGATTGGAGGTAACTATTATACTAATTCAACTGGAAACGGCTTCTCAGATACCTGTGTTGATGTGGACATGGATGGTTTCTGTGATAGCTATTACAATGTATCTACGGATACTGCTTGCAGTGGAGCAACATGTGGAAATAACACAGATTATCTTGCTTTGAGCGCTATGGGTCCAATACAAATCAGCGGATGTACTCAGTTGAATCAATCCGGAAGGATTTACCAGTTGACAGCAGACATTATTGACGAAACCCAGAACTATTGTATGAACTTCACAGCAAACAATGTTACTCTTGATTGCCAGGGATATATGATAGATGGTAATGATAATGCGGATTATGGTGCCAATATCTATAGAGATTCGCAGGAAACTGCAAACATAACAATCAAGAACTGCATCATATCTGATTGGGAGTCGTATGGACTTCGTGTATTATATGCTGATGGAAACAGAGTAGATAACACCTCTGTTCTGTCTAATCCTTCTTATGGAATTTCTATTGCAATTTCAGACTCTAATTTCCTTACAAATGTAACTTCGAGCTATAACATAGCTGGATTGAGTATGGATGCAGCTGAATATACAAAGGTCGTTGACTCATACTTTTTTAACAACACACGTATCGATGTAGCTGCAGGTTCTTCGTCAACTGGCTGTAGCGCTGAATTTAAGAATGTAACTGGAACAGATATGAAGCCAATATTGTTTTTTAATAGTGCTGTTGAAATCAGTGACTGGGACAACAATGTGAGTGAGATCTTGCTTTGTAGCGCATCAAGTTCAGTGATAGATAATCTGACACTTAACAGACAAGGCACAAACAACTCTCCATTATGGATCGGTCATACTGCAAATACAACAATAAAGAATTCGAATTTCACCAATTCAGGATATATTCAACTTTATTCTTCAAACACGATAAATATTTCCAATATAGTCCATACTGATGGTTATATTGGTGTTTACATGGACAATTCTCATTCAAATACCCTTGAGCACTCAACAATCCGCGGCACTAGCAGCTATGCAGTAGAGCTTTTCAGGAATACTAGGAACACAACAATATACAACTCATCATTTACCAGTAATGGTTCATCTGCCATCCATATTTACACATATCAGGGATACTCGCCTTCGAATAACACCATCTACAACTGCTTGATGAATGGTTCTTCTGAGTCTGTCAAATTTAGCGGCGGTGTTTATTATAACTCGTGGAATACAACGCAGCAGAGCGGAACAAGAATCTTCGGTGATGGAACGCAGATTGGCGGTAACTATTATACCAATTCAACTGGAAATGGCTTCTCAGATACATGTACAGATGCGGATATGGATGGTTTCTGTGATAGTTATTACAATGTATCTACAGATACTGCTTGCAGTGGAGCAACATGCGGAAACAACACAGATTATCTTGCGTTGAGTGCTAAGGGACCAATACAGCTAATGAACTGTACACCATTGAACCAGTCAGGAAGGATTTACGAGTTAACTCAAGATGTAGAAGACTCAGGAACCTGCTTCTCTATTGGAGCTATCAACATCACCTTGGATTGCCAGGGTTACATGATAAACTATTCAACTGCTTCATTGGGTTATGCTGTGAACAATACAGGATACGGCAATGTTACGATAAAGAATTGTGAAATTGTTCAGGGTGGCAGCACTAATAACGCTCGTGCAATTTATTTCTATGCTGCAGGAGATGCTTTGATACTCAATAATACAATCTCTACAACAACTAATAGTGCTTATGGTATTTATCTTGCATCAACTTCCAATTCAGGTATGATAGCTAATAATACACTTGTCACTTCTGGAACTGGAGCATATGGAATCCGATTTTATTCAAACGCAAACACAGCGCTTAATAATACAATTAACACTACAGGTAGTAATGCTGAAGCATTCTTTATTGATTATTCCTCAAATAATATTCTTTCAGGAAATATATTGAACACACTGCGTGCTTACGCAATAGATATTTATGTGTCAACACCTACACAGTTTAATCATTCAATAGATAGTTCGAACACAGAAAAGGGCGAACCAATTCTTTATTATTACAATCTAAATTCAACAATAATAGAAGATATAACTGATGTTGGTTTATTATACGTGACTGCATCAAAGAACGTGACAATTAGGAACGTAACTCTTGATAAAGACGGTATTAGGCTACAGCGTACAGAAAACTCATCTATTCACGACAACAACATCACTACTAATGATGCATATGGTGGTACTGGCATATACCTATTTAGGGACTCTGATTATAATAAGGTATTTAATAACACCATTAATACTACTGGTTATGGTTCTTCTGGAGTATATGTTTCCGCATCCTCTTTCAACAACGTATCTGATAATTGGATATCAACAAACTCAACTGACTCTCGCGGAATACTTGTTTATGGTTCTTCACAATACAATATTCTTTCCAACAACACAATCTTTACCAAGGATGCTTCTTCATATGGAGTTGAATTTAGGAACGCTGCATCTTATAATACGCTAGTCAGTTCAATAATTACTAGTGAAAGCACTTCTGCAGTTCATGTTTTCGAAACATCTGGCTACAGTCCAGAAAACAACACAGTCTACAACTGTCTGCTTAATGGTTCGACTATTCCTGTTGACTTCTCTGGTGATGAATACTATAACATATGGAACACAACACTGCAAGATGGCAGTAGAATCTACAGCGAAGGAACCCAAATTGGTGGTAACTATTATACTAATTCAACTGGAAATGGATTCTCGGATACCTGTGCTGATGCAGACACTGATGGATTCTGTGATTTGTACTACAATGTTTCTACAGATACTGCTTGCAGCGGAGCAGACTGTGGAAATAACACAGACTTCCTTGCCTTGAGCAGCAAGTACACTGGAACAAACCTGACAGGATGTCAGATCCTTGATCAGGCAGATACTGAATACAGATTATTGCAGGACGTGAACTCATCTGGAACCTGCTTTGACATCAAGGCAGCTGGTGTAACCTTGGATTGTCAGGGCTTCATGATCAATCATTCTCAGGAAACAGTAGGTTATGGTGTGAATATATCTGCAGATACCTATGATTATGCTACAATAAAGAACTGCAGAATTGAGCAAGGCTCAGAACAGGACTACTCATTTGGTATATGGGTGTACTATGCAGATTACGCTTTGATTTTGAATAACACTGTCTCAACAGGTATTACAGGTACAGACTCAGATAACAATTTCGGTATATACTTACGTTCAGCTACTTATACCAATGTAACAAACAATACACTAACTACCCATGGCGACGACTCTAATTTCGGAATATACTCTTTGCATGCACAATATAATATCATGCAAAGTAACGTGGTAAACACTTCAGACACCGATAACTGGAACAGTGGAATATATTTGAATGGTGACTCTGATTATAACAAAGTACTAGACAACACAATAACTACATCTAGTGATGGTTCTGATAGTTATAGTAGAGGAATTAATTTAGGAGTAAATTGGATGCTGGATACAGATGACAATCTCATAAAGGATAACAGAATAACTACCTTTGGTCAGGATAGTGCTGGAATATCAGTTAATGGAAATGCTACTTATAATCACATTAACAACAATATAACAAACAACACAATAGTGACATATGGTGACTATTCACCTGGAATCTTGATAGATTATTCAAACAACAGCATTGTTGCAAATAACACAATAATTACTTCAGGAACTGCTTCGTATGGCCTCAATGTATCATATGCATACAATAATTCAATCTATAACAACTTCATCAACTCAACTGCGCAGAATGTTGTTGTTTATGACACCACAGAGGGCAACTTGTGGAACGGTTCTTATTACTCTGGAACAAACATCCAGGGCGGACCAACTATGGGTGGAAACTTCTACATGAATCCATCTGGAACTGGGCACAGTCAGACCTGCTTGGATACTGCTGGTGATGGAATCTGTGATGAAACCCTGACTCATGCTGCAGGCAACACAGATTACTTGCCTCTAGCTGATTATGGTGTTGATATCACTTCACCTCAGATCTACTTTAGTTCACCAACTCCTGATGATGATTCATTTGTGATTGGATTGCTGACTGTGAATGTTTCATTTGTTGAAGCAAATAACCACACTGCATTTATTGAGATGGATGGAACCAACTATACTCCTACGATGGGAGAGGGTCACTTCTACTACCGCTTTGTGTTGAGTGATGGAAGTCATACATTCTATGCATGGATTAATGATTCAGGTGGAAATGAGAACTCTACTCTAGAGAGGACTATTACATTTGATGCTGCAGTTCCTATCTTGTTATCTGTTTCAGATGATGCTGACTCTGTACAAAGCGGCACTTCAATTAATTTCACAGCATCATGGTATGATCAGGATGATACTGTCAGGTTGCTGATTGCGAATAACTCAGACTTTGATGCTTGTAATTATACTGTTACAACTGGCTGTATGTGTTTCTCACCTGGTGAAACAGACAATCTAAGCAGCTGTAATTATAGCACTTCAACAGTAGAAGGCACATTCAGATGGTATGCTCAAGTGTGCGATGACCAGGACATTTGCTCTGTAATCGATGGAGAAGATACACTGAACTGGAATATGAGCATTGATAATTCAGAGAGTGTGGGACAAGCTCATTCTGTTGCTATTGATGGTGAGGGTAATGTTTATGTTGTAGGATATGGTTATGATCTTATTAGCGATTCATCTACTTATGATTGGTGGTTGAAGAAGTTTGCTGCGAATGGTACTGAGGATTTTGATAATTGGAATAAGTCTTTTGATGCTTCAGATGGCTATGAGCGTGCGTATTCTGTTGCTATTGATGGTGAGGGTAATGTTTATGTTGTAGGATATGGTTATAACTTTATTAGTGGTTCGTCTGAATATGATTGGTGGTTGAAGAAGTTTAGTTCGAATGGTACTGAGGATGTTGATGGTTGGAACAAGACCTTTGATGGTTCATCCAAATGGGATTATGCTCGGTCTGTTGCTGTTGATAGTAGGGGTGGTGTTTATGTTGTAGGTTATGCGGATGACCTTGTTACTGGTTCTTCTGGTTATGATTGGTGGTTGAAGAAGTTTACTATTAATGGTACTGAGGATGTTGATGGTTGGAACAAGACTTTCAATCGCGGTTTTGCTGATGATACTACATATTCTGTTGCTGTTGATAGTGGGGATAATATTTATGTTGTAGGACATGGATTTGATCTTGTAAGCGATTCGTCTAGTCGCGATTGGCAAGTGAAAAAGTTTGCTGCGAATGGTACTGAGGATTTTGATAATTGGAACAAGACCTTTGATGGTTCAGAAAGCTTTGATTATGCATATTCTGTTGCTGTTGATAGTGATGATAATGTTTATATTGTAGGATATGGTTATGATCTTATTAGCGATTCTTCTGATCGCGATTGGTGGTTGAAGAAGTTTGCTGCGAATGGTACTGAGGATTTTGATAATTGGAACAAGACCTTTGATGGCTCAGCTGGAAGTGATTATGCTGAGTCTGTTGTTGTTGATGCTGATGGTACTGTTTATGTTGTAGGAGATGGGGAGGACCTGATTAGCGATTCTTCCTCTTTTGATTGGTGGTTGAAGAAGTTTGCTGCGAATGGTACTGAGGATTTTGATAACTGGAACAAGACCTTTGATGGCTCAGCTGGAAATGATTATGTGGAGGCTGTTGTTGTTGATATTGATGGCGCTGTTTATGTTGTAGGGCTTGGAACTGCTCTGGTTAGTGATTCTTCAAGTTATGACTGGTGGATCAAGAAGTTCACCAACTATCTGTATGGCAACTTTACAGTTGACAACACTGCACCAGAGATTGAGTTTGTTTATCCAACTCTTGCGAATGGTTCTGGTGTTTCAAGAGACTGGGCTTATGTGAATGTAAGTGTGAGTGATGCATCTGATAGTTCAGCATTCATTGATTTCAATAGAAGTCTTGTAGGATACTGGAGCTTTGATAGTTATGATGTATCAAATGTTTATGATAATTCATCTTATGGTAATGACGGCGTATTTGATGGTGGACTATCATCAGATAACCTCACTATAGGAAAGCGCGGAAAAGCAATGGTATTTGATGGAATCAATGATCGCATATCAGTTCCAGATGATGATTCCTTGGACTTTGGAGCATCAAATAGCTTTACAATTGAAGGTTGGGTTAAGACTAGGGAAGCAATTGTAAATAATGATGTATTCATTGATAAAATCGGTCCTTGGAATACTACACACAATCCTCCTGGAGGATACTTCATGAGATTCCTTGCCTCGGGTGATTTGGAACTTCTCTTAGAGGATAATGAAGGTAATAGGGATAATCCATATGTGGATATCTCTTCTGTTGATACTAATTCGTTCCATCACTATGTATTTGTTAGAGATGCATCAGCAGGAAGACTCTACTTATATATCGATGGGGAATCTCATTTGAACCAGTCCTCTAGCTTAGGATACCTGAATAACAGCGAGACCTTGTATATTGGTTCTGAGGGAGGAGCATGGTACTTCAACGGCACAATGGATGAAGTGAAGATTTGGAGACGAGCTTTATCGCAGCGGGAGATCAACGCTTCCTTCAACGCAGGCTTGTATCAGCTGCAGAATAACTTCACTTCATTGCCTGATGCAACTTATCCTTACTATGCCTATGTGGTTGATTCTGCAGGAAACACGAACAAGACAGAGACAAGGGAGATTATCATAGATACTACTGATCCTTCGATCAGCTATGTATACCCAACAGATGCAAATGATTCTGTTGTAAGCAGAGACTGGACCTATGTAAATGCTTCAGTGTCAGATACAAATGATGTTTCAGCATTTGTTGACTTCAACAGAAGCTTGGTTGGATACTGGAGTTTTGATCACCATAATGCAACGTACATACATGATAATTCATCATATGGCAACGGCGGAGAGTACATGGGTGGTCTCGCAAACGATAACTTGACAGAGGGTACGCGTGGAAAAGCAATACAGTTTGATGGAACTGATGATTATATCGCTGTCGGAAGGGATAATAACCTTAATTTATCATATTCAGTAACCCTTGAAGCGTGGGTTAAATTAAATGAGTTCCAAACAAATGCATACATTTTAGGTAAAAGTAGTGATGTAGCGGGAGATCCGGTTTGGAACAGAGGGTACTCTTTAGAAACGTACTCACCGAACTTATTGTATTTCTTCCTTGCGAATACTACTGGCTTTTCTGCAGTGTCCACTACTTCAGCATCAGTAGGAGAATGGCATCATCTTGTTGGAACTTGGAAGAGTGGAGAAACTATGAAACTTTATCTTGATGGTGAATTGAAAGGAGAAAACCAATTTATTGGCCCAATTCGTACATCATATAATTTAGAGATTGGTAGAAAACTCTTTAATAGTTATTTCAACGGCTCGGTAGACGAAGTCCGTATCTGGAACCGCGTTCTATCAGCAGAAGAAGTAAATGCATCATACAACGCTGGTGTGTATCAGCTTGGAAGGAACTTTACTTCGTTGCCTGAAGGAATATATAATTACACTGCTTATGCTGTTGATGTTGCTGGAAATATGCAGAGCACAGAGACTAGGGTCATAACAATGGATACATCAACTCCTGCGATTAGCTTTGTTGCACCAACTGTTGCGAATGGAAGCGGTGTTTCAAGAGATTGGGTATATGTGAATGCAACTGTTTCAGATGCATCAGACAGCTCAGCATTCATAGACTTCAACAGAAGCTTGGTTGGCTATTGGAGCTTTGACCAATATAATAGTACTCACATTTATGATAATTCAACTTATGATCATTATGGAAACCTAAGTGAGGGATTATCAACAGATAACCTTACCACAGGAAAGCGTGGATTAGCTATGAGCTTTGACGGAATTGATGATTATATTGGTCTAGGTAGTGATGCAAGTTTAGTTAATGGACCTGGCAGTTTCACTTGGGAAGCATGGGTTAAAACATCTCAACTTACAAGGCAAGGCGTAATATCCGGTGCAGGTTATCCTTATATGCGATTATCGCATATAGGAGATGAAATTGATAATAGAGCGATAATTGCGGTAAGCGGAACCTGCTATAGGTATAGTAATATTGAATTGAATGAAGATGGACAGTGGCATCACATAGTTGGTGTTTTCGACAGTGATTCAGATAATGTTCATTTCTATGTTGATGGTACTCTGGATGATGGCTCTTCGGACCTTGTTGGTTGTTCTGCTATTAATATTCCAACTCCATCTTACTTTAATATAGGAAAATATCTTGATGGGACTGCTGCAAATTTCAACGGATCAATTGATGAAGTTAAGATATGGAACCGCGTCCTAAGTTCGCAAGAAATCAATGCATCTTACAACGCAGGATTGTATCAGCTTGAAAGAAACTTCACTTCACTTCCTGAAGACACATATGATTACTATGCATATGTGGTTGATGCTGCAGGAAACTATGACAAGACTGAGGTAAGAGAGGTAATCACTGATGTAACTGATCCTGTGATTAGCTTTGTTGAGCCAACTGAAGATAATGCATCCTTCTTGAACAGAACATGGGCTTATGTGAATGTGAGTGTATCTGATGCAAACAACATATCAGCTCACATAGACTGGAACAGAAGCTTGCTTTCATACTGGAGCTTTGACAGCTACAATTCAACGCATATCTTTGATAATTCAACATATGATAATATTGGAGAACTTGGCGGTGGAATTAATGTAAGCAATATCACAGAAGGAAAGCGTGGAAAAGCACTTAGATTTGATGGAGTTGATTATTATGTCAAGAGCAGTCCTGCGGGTTACTCTCCAAATGCTGTAACTGTTGAAGCATGGGTAAAACCTGCTCCAGGATATGGAGAAGGTGCTTTAAGAGTGATGGATGATGGTAAGGTAGCTATTACTATTACAGAAACTACAGGAAAAGCTCAGTTAAGAATTTATGTCAGTGCAACGCAAAGATACTCTGGTGAAACAGGAGTTATTCCTGTGGATGAATGGACACATATAGTAGGAACATTTGATTCATCTTTACCTTCAAATCAGATGAAAATCTATATGAATGGAGAGTTAGCTAATCAAAATACAGAGCCTGGTCCAATTGACTCCAGTCCAGGTAATGTATTTATTGGAGATAGATCAGCTTTCGATAGAGCTTTCAACGGAACAATTGACGAAATGAAGATCTGGAACAGAGCGTTGTCAGCTGAAGAAATCAATGCATCATTCAACGCAGGCATTTACAACTTGGAGAGGAACTTCACAAGCTTAGCTGATGGTGACTATGAATACTCATCATATGTAATTGATGTTGCAGGTAATTCTAAGAAGACTGCAACAAGGAACCTGACAATAGATACAATCGGTCCAACACTAGATGTTGCTGAGTCAATGGTTACAGATCCATATGCTAGCCAGGACTTTGTGTTCATCAACTACTCAACAACTGATGTTAATGAGGTATCTGGAACAATAGATTACAACAGAAGCCTTGTTGGATGGTGGAGATTCGAGAATGGAGCAGGCTCAACCATTACAGACAGCAGCAGTTATGGTAATGACGGATCAAACTATGGTGCAAGCTTCTCAACAGCAGGAGCAAGGGGAGATTGCATGGATTTCGATGGAGCTGATGCTTATGTTGAGATTCCTGATAATTCAATCATTAATGTAACTGATGCTATGACAGTAGAAGCATGGGTGAACATCAATTTCACTACATATGATTTTTCAGGCGCTTACTATAAATATATTGTTTCTAAGGGAGACCAATACAACAATGAACAATTTATGTTACAATACACTTGGAACTTAAATAGTTGGAGATTCACAGCTTGGAATGGTTCAGAAAATGTTGCTGTTAATGTTGCAGCTACACCGGGATGGCACCACTTGGTTGGTGTTTATAATGGATCGAATCTAATACTATATGATAATGGAGTGCCAACTGTTGGAGGTTCTTTGACTGGTGTGTTGACTAATGGCAGTGCAATCAAGATAGGTGGCAATGCTCCTGGTTCACGAGGAATACGCGCTTTAATTGATGAGGTTAAGCTATACAACAGAAGCTTATCTGCTGAAGAAATCAATGCTTCATATAATGCCAAGACTTATGGTGTATCCGGAAACTTCACAAGTTTATCTGATGGATTGAAGAACTTTGATGTTTATGTGGTTGATTCTGCAGGAAACATGAATTCAACTAACTATCAAATAGACCTTGATGATACATATCCATTGATTAACTTTACTGCTCCATCAGATACAAACGGCTCAGCTGTTGACAGAGGCTGGATATTTGTTAATGTTTCATATACTGACATAAATAATGATACTGCTTTGATTAACTTTGAAGGAACCAATTATACAGATGTAACAATGGGTGAAGGTTACTTCTATAGAAACTTCACTGCTTTGAATAATGGCGGATACAGTTTCTATGCTTGGATTAATGATACAGCAGGTAATGAGAACATTACATTACTAAGAAATGTGACTGTTAGCTTTACTGAGTATGTTGCTCCTACTATTGCACTTGAAGATCCTTCTGAGGCTGATGGTATCTTTGTTGATAGGGATTGGTCAATAGTTAATGCCAGCTTTACTAACAATACAAAGCCACTTCATACAGTGATTATTAACTGGAATACTGTAAATTACACTCAGATTACGCTTGATGATTACTTCAATGATACCTTCTCCAGCTTGTCTGATGGAACCTATAGTTTCTATGCTTGGCTGAATGATACAACAGGCAATGAGAGTATTACAGAGACAAGAAGCTTTACAGTTGATTTGACACAGCCAACACTTGATTATGTATCTCCAACAGAGGTAAATGATTCTGCAGTTGATAGGAACTGGCTGTTTGTGAATGTATCATATACTGAAACGAATAATGACACTGTTGTTGTAATCTTTGATGGAACTAATTACAGTGTAAATATGACAAGTAGTTTCTTCTATCTGAACTTGACAGAGTTGAGTGAAGGAACTTATAGCTTCTATGCCTGGATGAATGATAGTGCAGGAAGAACGAACTATACATTGAACAGAACAGTGACTGTTGATACTGTTACTCCTGAGATAAGCTTTATTGATCCAACTACCGCCAATGCTTCATCTGTTGACAGGAACTGGGCTTATGTGAATGTGTCTGTGAGTGATAGTTCAGATACCTCAGCTTTCGTTGATTTCAACAGAAGTTTGGTTGGATACTGGAGCTTTGAAAATGTTAATTCAACGCATGTATTAGATAGTTCATCATATGAGACTCACGGACTACTTGGTACTAGCATGAATCAGTCTAATACCACAGCAGGTATTAGAGGAAAAGGTATGTTGTTCGCTGGTATAAGCGGTCTTGGTTCAAGTCCGTATTATGTAGATATTGGAGACAATGATAGAGCTGCAAATAATGTATTTGCTAACAGAACCAGCAGATTAACTGTTGAGGCTTGGGTTAAGAATAACGGAGGAGAATATTTCAGATCAATAGCATGTAACGGCAGGCTTGCATCAGGATATGGCGGATGGTGTTTCTATCTTGACAATACGAACCAGCTTAGATTCCGTGTTAATAATGAGAGCTTAGCTGTTCATTCAGCAATTGTTGGTGGCTTCAGTGATACAGACTGGCATCATGTGGTAGGAGTATATAATAAAACTCATGTTTCATTGTATGTTGATGGAGAAATCAAGGAAACAACAACTTTCCTAGGAGAACATAGCGGACAAGCAAACTACTCTACTTATATTGGTGCAGAAGGTTATAATCATAGATTATCCTGGAATGGAACATTAGATGAAGTTAAGATCTGGAAACGTGATCTGACACCTGCTGAAATCAATGCTTCATACAATGCAGGATTATATAGACTTGAAAGAAACTTCACTGTCTTACCAGAAGGAACATATAATTACTCAGCTTATGTGATAGATAAAGCTGGAAATAGCGATGTGACTGAAACAAGATTTGTAACAATAGATACTTCTACTCCTGTGATTAACTATGAATACCCTACGGATGCAAATGACTCTGCTGTGAGCAGAAGCTGGACGTATGTGAACGTTACAGTGTCAGATGCAGATGATGTTTCGGCATTCATAGACTTCAACAGAAGTTTGGTTGGTTACTGGAGCTTTGACAGCTATAATTCAACGCATGTTCATGATAATTCGACATATGGACATGGCGGTGAGTTCACAAACTTCGCAGCTAACACAACTGTTGCAGGTAAGCGAGGACAAGCAATAGAGTTTGATGGAGTTGACGACTTTATTAATTTCAGCAATCAAGGCATTTTCAATACTGCTCATCAAACAATATCTGCATGGGTTTATGTGAAAAATAAAGATGAACCTTCGATTCAGGGAATTGTAACAAATGGAGTTACCAGTTATTCACGAAATAATTTAGTTATAGAAGCAGACAGGTTTAGGTATTATCTCGGAAACGGTTCAGCTCAGGTTGAAGTTGTTTCTGATGAAGAGGTACCTGAAAACAGTTGGGTTTTCTTAGCTGCTACTAAAGATTTCAATGTTAACACCACAGTTAAAATGTATGTGAATGGTGTGCTGCAATCTGATGTTGAAACCTTGCTTGGAGACAGCGATCTATCAGTTGATCAATTAATAGTTGGTTACTTGAACGATGCAGATAGATATTTCAACGGTTCAATTGACGAAGTAATGGTCTGGAATAGAGCACTGAGCGAGGAGGAAATCAATGCTTCATTCAACGCAGGCGTATATAGATTGCAACGTAACTTTACTGGATTACCAGATGCTGAGTATAACTTCTCTGCTCATGTTATTGATGCTGCAGGAAACACCAAGGCTGCAGAGACAAGAACAATAACAATTGACTCAGTCACTCCTTTGATTAGCTTTATCGATCCAACTGATACAAATGGCAGTGCTGTGAGTAGAGATTGGACATATGTGAATGTTTCAACCTCAGATACAAATGACATGTCAGCATTCATAGACTTCAACAGAAGCTTGGTAGGATACTGGAGCTTTGAGAACTACAATTCAACGCATATACTTGACAACTCTACGTATAGAATTAATGCTAAATTAAAATATTTGAACCATACTGGCAGTGCAGATGCTGCAGGCACTAACAGCATGCGGTGTGAGGATGATGATACATTTAATGCTGTCAATGACACTTATGTTGGTTGGACATTTAAAGCATTAAATGGAGCTGCAGCAGGACAGTCTACAACAATAAGCTCTTATCACTTCTATGGCTTTGCAAATAGAACGCTCTACTTTGAAAGCGCGCTTTCTGGCTTTGCTCAAGGAGACAGTTATGCCATGTGGTATGATCCAGAAGGACCATCTCATACTGATGCAGGTAAATTTGGAGGTGCAAGAGTATTTGATTATAATGCAGATTATCTTGACTTAGGTGATGACTTAAGTCTGAATCTGTCTGATGCACTCACTATTGAGACATGGGTAAAGACTGTTGACCAATATGGCTTCTTGGTGGCAAAAGACACATCATATAGGGAGCCATTCAGACTTATGATTGAATCTGGAGGAAGGGTAGATGCTTTTGGTACAATTGATGGAACTAGTTGGGACTGGTGGGCAACAGGTACTTACATTGATGATGATGAATGGCACCACTGTGTTATGACCTTTGATAAGGATGTTGGAATGAAAATATATGTTGATGGACAGCTGGAAGGAACAGACACCACAACAGGCTCATTACGTGCAGATGCCAGTGCAAATGTTTATGCTGGTTATGGTATGGGTTATGGTGGCCGTACTACTGGTGATTATCACTTTAACGGAACGCTTGATGAGATCAGGATCTGGAACAGGGCATTGAGTGCTGATGAAATCAACGCTTCTTTCAACGCAGGCATTTATAGATTGGAGAGAAACTTCACTTCCTTAGCTGAAGCTACTTATCCATACTCTGCATATGTAATAGATGCAGCTGGAAATAGTGATGTTACTGAAACAAGAGAGGTCACGATTGATACTATTACTCCTGTGATTAACTATGAATACCCTACGGATGCAAATGACTCTGCTGTGAGCAGAGACTGGACATATGTAAATGTCTCAGTAAGCGATGCAAATGATGTTTCGGCATTCATAGACTTTAATAGAAGCTTGATTGGATACTGGAGCTTTGATAGTTATAACTCGACGCACTTACATGATAATTCGACTTATAGCAGTGGCGGAGAGTTCATGGGAAGCCTTTCAACAGACAACATAACAGAAGGAAAGCGTGGAATGGGAATGAAGTTTGACGGAATATCAAATTACATTAATTGCAGTGCTGATCAAAGATTTAATCCTGGTCTTGGAAACTTCACTGTTGAAGCATGGGTAAACATCCCTGCAGGTTATACTCCTAGTGACTTTAGGGCAGTACTTGGGAAACACTCAAACGAGTCAGATGGTAACCCTTGGAGTGTCTATGTGACACATTACACATTAGGAATAAATAGTACAGGTTATCCTATCTTTAATGTTGGAAACGGAACACACAAAAGGTTCCCTATAGGTTCTTATGCGATTAATGACAGCCAGTGGCACCATCTTGTTGGAGTTATAAAGCATGACAATGCTGTTGAATTGTATGTGGATGGTGTTCTTGATGCGTACACTCCAACTGGTATAATCAATGTTTCACCTCAGAACGCTTTGGGTATTGGTTCTTCAGGTTCTGATCAATTTAGATACATTGAAGGCACGATAGATGAAGTAAAAATCTGGAGCCGCGCTTTATCTGTTGATGAAATCAATGCTTCATTCAATGCAGGTGTCTATAGATTGCAGCGTAACTTCACAGGACTGCCTGATGCAACATACAATTTCACAGCGCATGCTATTGATGCAGCAGGAAATATAAACTCAGAAGAGACAAGGACAATAACAATTGACTCAGTCACTCCTGTGATCAGCTTTGTTGACCCAACAGATACAAACGGCAGTGCAGTTAGCAGAGACTGGAGTTATGTAAACGTTTCAGTATCAGATACAAATGACATGTCAGCCTTCATAGACTGGAACAGAAGCCTGGTTGGATATTGGAGCTTTGAAAGATACAATTCAACGCATATCTTTGATAATTCATCATACGAGAATGATGGAGAATTCGTGAACGGATTGAATATCAGCAACATAACAGCTGGAAGAAGAGGTAAGGCCTTGAAGTTTGATGGTGCTGATGATTATCTTGATACTGGCAGCAACTTCGTAGGAACATCGCCTGCTACGGTCACCGCGTGGATTAATCTAAAATCTGCAGGTGAAAATAGCTTAGGCAGGATTGTTTGTGATAACAGGTTCCTGTTTATGACAGGAGTTAACAGGCTTCATTTCTCATCAAACGGAGGTTCTGGATGGACATCTACTCCTGTCAGTTCAATAAATTATAATGAGTGGACCTTTGTAGCTGTATCCAGAACTGCTTCAGGAGCTACAAACTTCTACATAAACGGAGCTTTAAGTGGAACTGCAGACCAAGATAGCGGAACCCCTTCATCCTTTGAGGTAAGCAATATAATTATTGGAAATAATAATGGAACTTCAAGAGCCCTTAATGGTTCACTGGATGAAGTAACACTCTGGAAACGCGTACTAACTCCTGAAGAAATCAATGCTTCCTACAATGCTGGCGTGTACAGACTTTACAATAACTTCACTTCATTAGCTGAAGGAACATATAACTATTCTGCATATGTGATTGATGCTGCTGGAAATAGCAATGTAACTGAAACCAGAGAAATCACGATAGACACTATTACTCCTGTGATTAACTATGAATACCCAACAGATGCAGATGACTCTACTCTTGATAGAAACTGGACATATGTTAATGTCTCAGTAAGCGATGCAAATGATGTTTCGGCATTCATAGACTTCAATAGAAGCCTTGTCGGTTGGTGGAGCTTTGATAGTTATAACGTGACGCATGTGCATGATAATTCTACCTATGGACATGATGGACTCTTTGTCAACTTTACATCTAATCTGTCAGTTGCAGGAAAGCGTGGAAAAGCAAGATACTTTGATGGTGATAATGATTACGCAGAGATAAATGTCACTCCTGAGCTTAACATGAGTAAAGAAATTACTGTTTCAGCTTGGGTTAAATTTGATTCATTCAACACTAGCGGTGACTTGTTGGCTATTGTTTCAAGAGGTAATGATGGTGGAGATGGACATTCAGGATATGGGCCATTTGTTTTAAGTTATGATGGAAGAGAATTTATGCGAGCGTACAGATGGGCTGTTTGGAATACTAGTTATGATCGAATTGTTATCGATTCACCTAATGGTGGTTATAATGAAACAGGTGTATGGGTTCATGTTGTTGGTACTTACAACCAAAGTGAAACAGCCATATATGTGAATGGTGTTAAAGAGGCAAGCAGCAGTTCTATAGGCATAATGAATCTAAATAACACATATGATATTAGAATAGGTAAGGAACAATCGCATTTCTATGATTGGAACGGAACAATAGATGAAGTAATGATTTGGAATCGCGCTTTATCACCTGAAGAAATCAATGCTTCTTTCAACGCAGGTGTATATAGATTGGAAAGAAACTTCACTGACTTGCCTGATGGATACTATAACTTCTCTGCGCATGCTATTGATGCTGCAGGAAACGTGAACTCAGAAGAGACAAGGACAATAACAGTTGATGTGCCTGTTTATGTAGAGGAATGTATGCAGCTGAACCAGTCAGGAAAGACATACAGGATGACAACAGACATCCTTGACGAAACAACAGAATACTGTCTGAATATCACTGGAAATGACATAATCTTGGATTGTGACGGACACACAATAGATGCAGAGACTAATGCAGACTTTGGTATCTATGCTCGCAGAGACGCTGGAGAAGCAACGAATATAACAATCAAGAATTGTAATGTGAGCGAGTGGGACGAAGCAGGAATCTACTTTGAGAATGCTGATAATAATACACTTTGGAATGTTTCTGTTTCATCAGGTCCTAACAGTGGTATTTGGTTGGCTAACTCAAATTCAAGCAGCTTTGCAAATATCACATTGATTGATAACAGTGCTGCTTGGCCTGATGCAGGTATATATGTTTATTATTCAGATTATAACACCTTTGCGAATATAACTGGTATAGATAACAACTATGCTATCTCATTGAGGTACTCTGATTTCACTACAATTACAGATTCAGTTTTAGCGAATAGCACACAATTTGACTTATATTATGCTACTACGCGTTATGATGGAGGCTACGATTGTTATACAGAACTTGTGAATGTAACAGGAACTGATAACAAACCAATATTGTTCTTTAACGAGACAGTAGAACTAAGGAACTGGGATAATAATGCAAGTGAGATTCTTCTTTGTAATGCTAATAATTCCATAATTGATAATTTAACATTGTACAGAGAAGATGAAGAAAACAACGCATTATTCATTGTAGTTTCTGATAATGTAACTGTATCCAACTCTAATTTCACTGATCTTCAGCAGGCACTTTATGTGCACTATTCAGATAACAACACTTTCATTAATTTGAGCTTTTCTAGCAGTTGGTCTGGTGTCTACTTGTCTAATGCCCGCTATAACAAGCTTACAAACATAACAGCTACAGAAAACAGTCATGGTATTTACTGGTATTATTCAAATTACAACACAGTAGAAAATGTGACTATGAGCGGTAACAGCGGTACTGGATTCCGTGTGAGATTCTCATCACATAATATAATTAGGAATTCAAGATCTGAAGGAAATGAGTATGGCATATATATGTGGGACTCTGATGCAGGTGGTCCAAATACAATCTATAATAACTTCTTCAACAATACGTATAATGTAGCTCATACAGGAACAATCTACGAGAATTTCTGGAACACTTCGCAGCAGGTTGGTGAGAGAATACACAGCGCAGGAACCAAGATTGGAGGAAACTATTATACTAATGCAACTGGAAACGGCATTTCAGATACCTGCATTGATACAGATACTGATGGATTCTGTGATTATGCTTATAATTGGACTACAAATACTACCTGCAGCGGAGCAACATGTGGAGATAATGTTGACTACCATGTTTTGAGCAGCAAATACACTGGAACAAACCTAACAGGTTGCCAGATCCTAGACATGGCTCATACAGAATACAGATTATTGCAGGATGTTAACTCATCAGGAATATGTTTCCGTATACAAGCAACAAATGTAACTCTTGATTGTCAGGGTTTCCTGATAAATCATTCACAGGGAGCAACAGGATACGGAGTATACGTTTCACCAGATTCATCTGATTATGCATCAATTAGGAACTGTAAAATTATACAAGGCAGTGCGCAGAGTAATGCACATGGAATCGATATTTACCATGGAGATTATGGTTTGATTGAGAACAACACACTTATTGTAGGTTATGGAACAGGAACCGATGGCAGTGTTGGAATTAATCTCCGTGCTGCAGATGATTACAACATAACAAACAACAACATCACAATCAGCGGCGATGACATGAACTATGGTATTTACTTGAATTGGTCTCTAAGGAATAATGTAACAGACAACGTAATAGGAATGACTGCAACAGATGATGCAAACTACGGAGTATATCTAAGATACAATGCAGATAACAACAGAATACTAAGGAACACAATCACAATGTCCAGCTCAAGCGCTGACTTGAGCGACTATGCAATCTATCTAAGCTATGAAACATCAACAGAAACACCTGATTACAACCTAATCAGAGAAAACGTGATAACAACCTCTGGAATGTATGCACACGGCGTATATGTCTTTGGATCTTCCTTATACAAGCCAGTCTACAATAATGTAACAAACAACACAATAACAACATCAGGAGACAATGTATATGGCATTGCATTCTCCAATGCAAACTACAGCACAGCAACCAACAACACCCTTGTAAGCACTGGAACAGATACCTACGGCTTTTATCTGTCAAATGCAGATGGCAACCTAATGTATAATAACTGGATTAATACAGCAGGAGCAATACCTGTTTATGCTGCTTTAACAGAAGTGAACTATTGGAATACATCCTTGCAAGCAGGAGCAAACATAGTTGGAGATAACTTCCTAGGAGGAAACTATTACTCTAATTCAACTGGCAATGGATTCAGCCAGACATGCAGTGATGTGGATGATGATGGAATCTGCGATGCATCATACAATGTATCAACAGGAACAATCTGCAGCGGAGCAAGCTGTGGAAACAACACAGACTACTTGCCACTAGCTGCTTTCGGTGACTTCACAGCGCCAATACTAACTTATGCTGACCCAACTGAGGTAAACGATACTTCAGTGAGCAGAGACTGGCTATTTGTGAATGTATCCTTCTTAGAAGCAAACAATGATACTTCTGTGATTAGTTTCAGCGGAACAAACTACACAGTAACAAGCGGAGATGGATACTTCTATTACAACCTAACAGGATTGAGTGAAGGAACATACACATTCTACGCATGGATGAATGATACCTCAGGAAATGAAGATGTTCTTGCAGTAAGGACAGTAACAGTAGATACAATCATACCACTTATCAACTTTACCTATCCTACAGATGCTGATTCAACTAATCTTGATAGGAACTGGACTTACATTAACGTCTCAACCTCAGATGCAAATGAAATTTCAGCCTTCGTAGACTGGAACAGAAGCTTGGTAGGATACTGGAGCTTTGAGAACTACAATGCAACGCATGTACATGATAATTCTACTTATGGTAATGATGGATTCTTTGGAAACTTTGCATCCAATAAGACAATTAGTGGAGTAAGGGGACAAGCATTGGAGCTTGATGGAATTGATAATTATGTTCAATTTGCTGATTATACCGGAGTAAATAGTACATTTACTTCTTCAGTTTGGTTCAAACGAGCTGGAAATGCAGGAGGATCTTTTGACTCTTCTTACCACACAGTTGTGCGTAATATTAATGGAGATGGTGTTAGTGCTTATAGTGCAAGAATCCTAGTTTCAAGTTATGGTGCAGACGTAATAGTCCAACAAAGAAACATTACAGGAGATCAACGCATGCTTTCAGCAGATTCACAACCATTCTATGATAATAACTGGCATTTCATCACATATGTGTTTGATGGTTATTATATGTATCTTTATGTTGATGGCGTGCTTCAAGGATCACTTTTCTGTAACGGTACACAAACAGGTAATTACGGACCTATGATCGGAGCTCATGATGCTTCAGGAGTGGATTATATAGCAAACGGCTCAATTGATGAATTGATGATCTGGAACCGAGTGTTAACACCACAAGAAATCAATGCATCCTTTAACGCAGGAATGTACAGACTCGAAAGGAACTTCACCAATATTGCTGATGGAAACTATGACTTCTATGCTGGTGTGATTGATGCTGCTGGAAATAGCAACGTGACTGAGACTCGGCAGATTACAATAGATACGACGTATCCTTTGATTGAGTATGATGGTGCTACTGAAGTAAATGATAGTGCTGTTAGCAGAGATTGGTTGTTTGTTAATGTGACGTTTAATGAGTTGCTTAATGATAGTGCAATTATTTCATTGAGTGGTACGAATTACACAGCGAATATGGGAGAGGATTACTTCTATTATAACTTCACAGGACTTGGTGAGGGATCATATACCTTCTTTGCTTGGATGAATGATACTGCTGGTAATGAGAATAGTACCTTGACAAGAACTGTTACATTGGATACAACAATCCCTGTGATTAACTTTACTTATCCAACAGATGCAGACGGCTCTAAGCTTGACAGAAACTGGAGTTATGTCAATGTCTCAACATCTGATGATTCTGACAGCTCAGCATACATTGACTGGAACAGAAGCCTTGTAGGATACTGGAGCTTTGATTATACCAATTCAACGCATGTGCATGATAATTCAACGTATGGCAATGGTGGAGAGTTCACTGGCGGACTCGCAGTTGAGAACTTAACATCTGGAAAGCGTGGAAAAGCCATGAGGTTTGATGGAATAGATGATTATGTTGATGCAGGAAATGATTCCAGTCTAAGCCTTACTGAAGAGATTACAATTGAAGCGTGGGTTAGACCAGATCGCGTTGGTGGTGATGTGGGTATCGTAGCTAAAACTAATAACCTCGGAGCCACAACTCAAGGGTGGGGCTTAGAAATGACAAACGCTGCTAATGGGCAGGTTGGATTCCAAACATATAATGGTACTAATGTAGTAGAAGCAAGAAGTACATCTTTGTTATCTCTAGGCGTTTGGTCTCACCTTGTTGCAATAAGTGATGGAAACAATATATCTATTTTCTTTAATGGCGTCTTAGAAGGTACAACATCCCTTGGAATTGGTTCGATAGTTCCAACTGCGTATCATTTGCTCATTGGAAGAGAAACCACTCAATATGATCGAAGATACTTCAACGGTTCAATAGATGAGGTCATGGTTTGGAACAGAGCTTTATCACCACAGGAAATCAATGCATCCTTCAACGCAGGAGTATACAGACTCGAGAGGAACTTCACAGACTTGCCAGATGGAAGCTATGACTTCTATGCTGGTGTGATTGATGCTGCTGGAAATTCGAATGTGACTGAGACCAGATCAATCTTAACAGACACGATGAATCCTGCACTTAACTTCACAGATCCAACTGAACAGAATGGAATTGCAAACACCAACTGGCTGTACATCAATGTTTCATACATTGAAGCGAACAATGACACAGCAATCATCAACTTTGATGGAGCTAACTATACGCCAAACATGACAGGTGATACATTCTTCATCAACTTCACAGACCTTACAGATGCTACGTACAGCTTCTATGCTTGGATGAATGACACTCTAGGAAATGAGAACTACACAGAAACAAGAACAGTAACCACAGACACTGTTGGACCAACAATAGATTATGCTGTGCCAACAGATGCAAACAACAGCTTTATGAGCAGAGACTGGATATTTGTAAATGCATCCTTTGTTGAGGTTACAAACCACACAACATACGTTAATCTGAATACTACACTGAACCAGACACCTGATATGGGAGAAGATTACTTCTATTATAACTTCACGGGATTGGAGGATGGAAACTATACCTTCTTTGCATGGATTAATGATAGTGCGGATAACCAGAATGCAACTGATGAATATATAGTAACTATTGATACTACAAGGCCAGAGGTATATGATGCAATAACAAACCACTCAGAATTCTTTGTAAGAGGAGATGATACAATCCAGATAAATGTAACTGTGAATGACAAGAACATCATGAATGTCAGTGTTGGAAACAGCGTTATCTTCAACATGTCACAGGTATCTGGAAATGACACATCAATCTGGGTGCTAAACACAACAGTTTCATCCCTAGGTTGCGCTGGAGATGGAAACTGCACATTAACATTCTATACAATTGACAAGGCACTGAATGAGAACAATACTGTAACAGTGGATATTGTGCTTGATGATTCGCCTCCTGTAATCACATCATTAACAGCATCAGCTGCAGAGTACTTCTTTATGACAAAGAACTCATCAAGTGGAATTGATGCGTACTTCAACTCACTTGCAGGAGAGGGAGCTGACCAATCAGTAATAATCGAAGTAACATACACTGAGAACAATCCAAACAGGTTCTATGGAAACGCAACATTTAGTGACAGCCCAGCAAACGAGACAGATTCACTGCAATCATTCATAAGATACTCAATAGAAACAGATGAAAACAATGCAACTTCATTAATCACGGTTGCAGACAAGTCAGCGAACACAGATAGTGGCATAATCAACTGGACACAGGATAATGTTGACCCACTCACAGTAGATGACTCTGATGCAATATTCTGGATGAACTGGTCAAATGTTTCAGTGAACGTAACACTGACTTCGGGAGACAGCCTTTCAGGCGTTAACAGGACTTACTGGTGCGTATATGATATTGGATTGGCTTCCTGTACACCAGATTCAGTGAGCTTTGACATAGACACTGTAATTAATCTAAGTTGTCCTGGAAACACAGCATGCCAGAAACAAATAAGGTATTACAGCACAGATAATGTATCAAATATTGAGGTTATCAAACAGTCCAGGCCATTGTACTTTGCGACAAATGCAGATATTGACAATTCAAACGCATCAAATACCAATGTATCTGATCAGTCTTATGTACGGGATTCACAGCTCTTTAATTCAACTGTTGATGCCTGTTACATCACTGGATCTGTGATCAATAATTCACATATTAACCACAGTACACTAAGCAGATATAATTGTACAATAATCAATTCATATGTATTTGATTCAAACTTGACATCTGTAACAGCAATAAACTCATATATAGACCCAACAAAGGTTGTTGACTCTGTTATTTCGAATTCAAATGTAACAAACGCAACAATCTATTATTCAAGGGTTGAGAATACAACGCTGTGCAAGTCAGACTTCTACTTGTACGAGGCAATTGTGCTGAATAATGTACTTGTTTCAGGACTGATCACATTCAATGGATCAGACTACTATGGACCATATGATCTGGATAATATCTGCGATGCAGTTGTACCAACACCAGTAGGCTCACTTTCAGTAATGCCTTCAATTGTAAAGAATAATGACAGTTTAATCTTTGAATATTCAGGAGCAGATGTTGGTTATACAGTGATTATTCCAGAAGAGGAGCTGCAGCAGAAGCTTGACATCAATGCAACCTCCAGCTTAATTTTGAATGATGAGGGAACTTCAGGAGACCTTGCTGCTGGTGATGCAATCTACACAGGAATTTACACAATACTTGCAAACAACACTTATGCTGATGGAAACAAGACAATAATCGCGAGTGTTGATGATAATGTTGGCAATAACTGGACTGTTATGACCAATGTAACACTTGATAATACAAAGCCAAATGCATCCATAACAATCAATACTGGAGAGGAGTTCACAATCTTGCAGATGGTAACATTATACCTTGCATTCAATGATTCAAATGGAATAAATACCTGCAGATACAGGAATGATGAACTTGCATGGACAACCTGGGAAAGCTGCACAACAGAAAAAACATGGACACTGACAGCAGGAAACGGAAACAAGATTGTTTCATATGAAGTGATTGATGCAGCAGGAAATACCAATTTAACAAACACATCCATTGTGCTGAACACAACCTGGGCAATCAATATACTCACTCCAGATTCAGATAGTTATGTGAAAGACAATGTTTCAATTGAAGTATCTGCTCCAGATGCAGCATCTTCTGTTGAGTTCAGGATCTATAATGGAACATCATACTACAATATGACAGCTGGCCTTGGAGGCTATAATGATACAAGTGCAGCTGATACATTCTCAGCAACATGGCAGACAGCACTATTTGCAGATATGAGCCATAATATAACTGCAATTGCGTATGATATGAATAGTAATATCCTTGGAAATGATACAAAGACTAATCTGACTGTTGATAATGTTGTTCCAGTACTTTCAGGTCCACTTCCTGATTCAACTCAGAACAGCTTGTCATTCTATACTCAGGTTACAACATCTGAAGAATCTTCATGTAGATACTCGTTTAATGATACTGGTTATGAGGATATGGGCAGTTCATTATCCGAAGAGGCAGATAATCTTCATAGAGCTTTAGCTTCTGTTGCTTCTGATGGAGAATATTCAATCTTCTTTGTCTGTAGAGATTTGGCTGGAAATGATGGAAATGAATCAACCACTTTCACTGTTGATTCTACACCGCCAAGCTTGAACATAACATCGCCAGCTCCAGGAAGTCTTGTAAGCGGAATAGTAACCATAGAGTGGACTGGAAATGAATCTGTTGAATCATACATCTCAATAGATGGAGATACATACATACAAACAACGACTGGAAACAGCCATACATGGAACACCTCAGCTTACCTGGATGGAACGCATACTTTGAGAATCAGAGCAAATGATTCATTTGGAAACACAGGATATTCAGGCCAAATCAATGTAGAGGTATCAAATGCACCTGGTGTTATAGTAATACTGCAACCAACCGAAACAATTGTAGACGGTAACACAACAATAGAAATCATAGCTCCTGACTACACACAATATGTCATATTCAACATATCAAATTCAACAGGAAACTATAGTTTAGATGGAACTCGTGGATTTACAACTGATTCAAACTCAAGTGACGGATGGATTAATACCTGGGTGACAGAGAACTTTGCAGATGGATACTACAACATCACTGTATATGCATATAATATACTTGATACACTTATTAACTCAAAACAACAGCAGTTCAATGTTGATAATAATGCACCTGCTGCCCCTATCTTATCTACATTGCCATCCTTATCATCCACAACAACTGTTGTCCTTAACTGGAGTTATAGTGACTCTGATACTGTTTACTATAATGTGTATCGCTCACTTGAAGCTGGATTTGGAATTAATCCAGGAACACTATTGAAGAATGTTTCATCAAATGCAACAACAGATATTGTTGTAGATGGAGCATACTACTATAAGATCACTGCTGTTGACGAAGCAGGCTTAGAAAGTGCAGCAAGCAATGAAGAAAGCACAACAATCTCAACTGTATCAATCTTTGGCGTGCTGTCTGCAAACGACACGATTTTAAGGGATGGTGAGAGCTTTAAGATGTTCTTTACAAGCCCATCAACAGGACTCACTGTTACAGTAAATGCATCTGAGATGCAGAAACTTGACTCAACAGGAATAGAAGTGCTGCTGAATGATTCTGGATTAAATGCTGATGATGCTGCATCAGATGGCATCTATACAGCAGAGTACACTGTTGATCCATCAAACACGGTAGGTGATGGAATAAAGACAATACTTTGTGTTGCTAATAACAGTGTGAATACACGCTTTGAGTCACATGTAAACATTACCCTGGATAACACTAATCCAAATGCATCACTTGAGATTAACTCAGGGGCTGCATCAACTGATTCAAACATTGTTTCACTTTCAATTGTTTCCAATGACAGCTTATCCGGTGTAAAGGAATGCAGATACAAGAATGATGGCAGCGGATCATGGACCATATGGGAACAATGCGTGAGTGAGCGTGTGTGGGCATTAAATAACAGCGAAGGCCTAAAAACAGTCATCTATCAGGTAATAGATTATGCAGGAAACGTGAATGAGACAAATGACAGCATAACACTTACAACAACACCATCATCAACTACAACTGTTCTGAATATACTAACTCCGCTATCTGACAGCTTTGTGAGTGGTAATACAACAGTAACAGCTGATGCATCAGATACTGTGGAATCTGTAGAGTTCAGAATCTACAATGGATCAACCTATTACAAGCTGAATGGAACAGGAATTGGAGGAACAAATGATACAGATGCCTCAGATGGATTCTCAGCAACATGGGAAACAGGAATGTTCAATGACCGGGCTTACAACATATCTGCACTTGCGTATGATGCTAGTAATATTTACTTAACAAATGATACTGAAACAAACATAACAACAGACAATATTATTCCAACATTTACAGTATATCCACAAACAACACAGAACTCAAGAATCTTTGTTGCAGAGGTAAATGTAACTGAATTCACAGAATGTAGATACGCATTCTCAGATGTTGGATTTGATAGTATGGGAGATGTTATGACACTTGTCGATTCGGCAAGCAATGTCCATCAGGCAACAGTAATTGTTGCTTCAGACGGCAATTATGTTCTTTACTTTAGCTGTCAGGACCCAGCAGGAAATCAGGGAGAGAACACATCAGTGTTCTTAATAAACGCGACAGCTCCAGTGATAACTGCGTTGGGTCCTGACAGTATTATTTCAACACCACAAAACCTTACAGTAACCACATCATCAGATGCATACTGTAAATATGGTAAAACAGATGTGAACTATTCACAGATGACAAGCAGCTTTAGTGATGATGGAACAGAGCATACATCAGATGACTCTGCAAACTACACAGTAGGACTCAATGTCTACTATGTAAGATGTGCAAAGGACATCTCAGGAACAAATGCAATGGATTCATCAGCTGTTATTGTCTTTACTTATGATGTAACGCCTCCAAGCGGAATATTAACTGTAAATGACAGCTATTTAAGAAACAGTGAAGAGGTCATGTTCTATTATAATGGAATTGAGCATGGACTAAATGTCACAATAAATGTAACAGAGCTGCAGAAGCTTGATACAAATGCAGGAGGAATTTATCTGAATGACTCTGGATTGAATGGAGATAATATTGCAGATGATCTTATCTTTAGCTCGCGATACGCAATCTCAAGCACAAATGCTGCTTCAGATGGTGTAAAAACAATCATTGCTCGTGTCAATGATTCTGCTGGAAACATGTTCTATCCACATGTAAATGTAACGCTGGATAACACAGACCCAAGTGCATCAATCACAATAATGGGTGTAGATACATCGGGAATTGTGAATGCGACATCAGAGCACACTGCATCAATATTAGTGCCACTTTCATTAACATTCAGCGATACTGTTGGAGTTAAGATGTGCAGATATGCTAATGAGGACCTATCCTTTGGTTTATGGGAAGATTGCATTGAAATCAAACAATGGGCACTTACAGAGACTAATGGAAACAAGACGGTTCATTATGAGGTTATGGATATTGCTGGAAATGTTGTAAGAACAAATGATACTATTATACTGAATGGAACAGGTACTTCCTTTGAGTTAGGTGTTCCTGAAACGCCAACTGTTGTTGATGATGGAGCATACACCAATACAGTAGATGCATTGCATGCTACATGGAACCTGTCAGGAGGAACCTTCACATATGAGTACAGAATAGGTTATAATGGATCATATCTTAATTCAAGCTGGCAGCCTGTTGATGAAAGTCTTGAGGTTACTGCTTACAGGCTTGGATTGATAAATGGAACAAACTACACCTTTGAGGTTAGAGCAATCAATGGTGATGGAACAAGAGGAGGAGTCGGATACACAGATGGAATTGTGGTAGATATTACACCTCCAAGAGAGCCGATGGTTGAAAGCAGTCATTCAAGCAGTTGGTCATCAAGGAATACAGTATGGTTTAACTGGACTGCAAATGACACAATATCGGGAATAAATGATTATTCATTCCTACTTGATCTGAATGCTTCAGGAATACCAGATAAAGTGCCTGAAGAGGAATCAGAGCATGAGATATTGACATTAGGAGCAAATAATGGAAACTATTCAATACTCAAATTTAATGAAACAGGAAATGCATCTGCAATCTTTGTTGAAGTGAATGAAGACCTTGTAGAACAGGACGTGCTAAGAGTAACAGTTTACGCATCAGAAGACAAATATGACACAACAGATGAAATCGGAATAAGGGTATACGCAATACAAGACATACCAACAGAATTCAATGAAACAGGAAATAACGTGACAACAATAACAACTGCTTATCAGGATGTTTCATATGTTGCTGATTTGGAAGAAGCAGATTCTTATTCATTTGATATTGTTGCTTCAACAAATGTCAGTGATAGATTCTTCATTGTTGTTGCTGGAGTTACTGAGGATAATAATAATTATTATGATTTGAAGCTTGCTGCTTCAAATGTTGGTATTGATAATACAACTCAAGCGTATGTATGCAAGGATAATGCTACTTCGTGTACTAATATGACTGATGTTATGGAATATGCTGTGAAGGTTCAGCAGCGTGATTTGAAAGCAGACAATTTGTGGGATACCTCATATCTTGTTGGAGATGGAACATTCTACTTCCATGTAAAAGCAAGGGATAATGCAGGTAATTGGGGTGAACAAAGTAATTATACAATCCGTGTTGATGGCTCTGCTCCATCAATACCACAGATGACACTGGATTCTCAGTATGCAAACTCAACATCTGTAAACTTCAACTGGAGCATATCAACTGATCCTGATTCAGGAGTGGCTGATTATTATCTTGAGGTTGATAATGATACTGGTTTCACATCACCTGAGGTGTCTTCATGGAGAGGAAATGTAACCAATTCAACTGTTTCGCTGACAACAGGCTACTTGTATTATGCAAGAGTCAGGTCAAGAAACTATGCAGGTGTAAACTCAAGCTGGAGCACAACAGCAACCAAAACAGTAGATACAACACCTCCAGTAATATCATTCCTAAAACCAACTCACAATAGTAATGTAGTATCAGAAACAGTAACCTTGGTTGTAATGACAGATGAGTCAGCAATATGTACATTCCAGGTGGGAATTGGATTATCAAGAAACTTTACTTACACTAACACAACATATCACGAGACTAGGGTTGCTCCTGGAACAGTATCTCCTACCATAACCGTGAGATGTAAGGATCTTGTAAATAATGAAAGGACACAGTTCACTACATTCTCAATCAACACTGCACTTGTACCTTCTGCAAGCATGATTACTGTTCCAAGCAAGAGCTCATATACTGGTGAGATTGTGAGCATGAATGTGTTTGTTAGAACCTCTGGCGGTACTGGAATAGGAGATATTCCAAGCTCAGAGTTTGACTTAAGACTGGATGGATTGAGCAAGGGAGTATCTGTTGCGGATAATGGACGAGGTAACTACACAATAACCTTTGTAGCACCAGAACAGAATGGAAGCTATTCAATGGTTCTAAGTTCAATGGGTATCAGCAGTACTGCTTCAACACTTGATGTAATCAACCTGATGTTTACAGTACAGTATTCAAGTGCTGGAATAAGCGCAGAAAGCAACAGCAAGATGATATACCACATTGCAGATGATTACAGCGTAGGACTTGCATCTGACAGCGAATCCTCAGATACATCTGGAACAGCATCACAGCTGGATATGATATCTGATGCAAATGATGGCAGCATATTCATTTTTGTAAGCAAGCCAAACAATGATGTTGAAAGAGTAGAGAAGCTTCTCAAGAACAAAGAGTTTGATGAGGTAGTTGGTCCAAGCTTTGGCTACAAACTAAAGAGCGATGTATATATCATATATACAGATTTAACCTATGATGATATTGCTTTGGCAGGAAACAAGACACTTGATGAAGGAAAATACAGCATAGCAATCGAGAATACAGGCTTTGATACTACAAGCAACAAGAAACGCCTGGAGGTATCCGTAAGTTGAGACTAGCTAAGAACAAAAAAGCGCAGTTTTACATATTTGCAGCAATACTGCTTATAGGCTATTCATTTACTATTGTTCAGCCGCCTTCAGAGATAAAGATGCCATTGACTGCTTTTGGCGCGCTGCGTGAAAATTTTATTCAGGAGAGCAATGTTGTGATAAACAATGCAATATATGAAGAAAGCAACCTCTCGCAGGTCTACTGGGACTTTGCAGACGAATTCATTGGCTTTGCAAAGACAAGCTCCCCGAAATTCAGGATGTTTTACATGCTGCAGCACGACGGCAAAATAGATTTTGGCAATTACCTTGAAGAGGATGTGAATGTTACTTATGGCTCTAATTCCTTTGTTGTACAGGCAGGAGATTTGGTATCAAAAGAACGGATGAAGGATCTCACACTTAGAGTGGGGGATATAAACTATGATTTTGAGATTGAGAATAGTGCAGTTGAGCTAAAAGCACTATTCAAACAAACAAAAAATAACGAAGTGAGGATATATGTTAAAGAATAAAAAAGGGGTATCGCAGTGGATTTCATGGGTTCTGCTCATGGGGCTGGCAATAGCTCTGGGAACAGGCTTTTATTACTGGATGCAGAACTATACTGAAGAGTCCACTGCAGAAACGATACTTAGGGCGGATTATGCTATACTATGCGAGGATGCTGGTGTAAGTATAACAAATGTATGCCAGAATACGCAAACTTTAAATATGAATCTCACCAATAGTAATAACTTAAGGGTAAAAGGGTTAGTTTTTAGGATATTTGACATATATGATATGCCTCAAACCGTGGAATGGAATGAAACCATTGATCCGCAAGAGACCAAGAATGTAGTGATTGTGAAGCAGGGCATATCAAACCAGCTGGAACTCATACCCATTATATATAGCGGAAAGAATAGGCTGATATGCACAAACCGGAAGACAACAGTTGAAAACGTGTTGTTTTGTTAAAAAGGGGTTTATATGAAGAGAAAACGAAAGCGTGAAGCGTTAGGTATTCTTAGTTTTTTAATCAGTAATAGTCTCAATTAGATCACATAAGTATGTCGCGCATTGAAGATTCGGAAACCGGACTTAGAAGAGTATTCACTAGTTCACGCTCTATATTTTAGAGGAGATAGATTGAAAAACGAGGTTAAAGATAGAGAGAAGATTAGTTTAGCTAGTTCTAATAGTGGTTTTTATGCGCGACATACTGCTATTGCCTTGTTTTTATTATTCTTCCTGCTTGTTTTAGCTGTTTTTGTTGCAGCAAAGCCTATCCTGTATAGTGTTTCTGATGATGCAGAGACAGTTAGCATTGGGGATAATGTTACTTTTAGTGCAACATGGGTTGATGAAGGCAATACTGTGAAGCTGCTTGTTTCAAATGACAGCGAGTTTTCTGAGTGTAATTACACTCATACAACTGGCTGCATGTGCAGTTCACCTGGCGAAACAAACAATATCAGCAGCTGCAGCTATGAAGTACAGAACAATGATGGGCTTTTGAGATGGTATGCTCAGCTCTGCGATATCCAGTATGACTGCACACTCTCTGATGGAGAGGATACTGTGAATTGGAATTTGTCGTTTGATGGATCAGATCAAGGTGATCGCGCGTATTCTGTTGCTGTCGCTGGTGATGGGCGTATTTATGTTGCGGGGTATGGAGATGATCTTGTTAGTGATTCATCTGGTCCTGATTGGTGGATTAAGAAGTTCACTAGTAATGGCACCGAGGATTTTGATAACTGGAATAAGTCGTTTGACGGTTCAAGTGGTAATGATTATACTGAGTCTGTTGCTGTTGATAGTACAGGTAATTTTTACGTTGTAGGGCATGGAGATGATCTTGTTAGTGATTCATCTGGTTATGATTTGTGGATTAAGAAGTTTAGCAGTGCAGGTATTGAGGATGTGGCTAACTGGAACAAAACTTTGCATAATAGCATGGCTGGTAACTCGGATTCTGCGCGTTCTGTTGTTGTGGATAGTGATGATAATGTTTATGTTGCAGGGTATGGTTGGTTTCTTGTTAGCGCGACATCTGGTCCTGATTGGTGGATTAAGAAGTTCACTAGTAATGGCACCGAGGATTTTGATAACTGGAATAAGTCGTTTGACGGTTCAAGTGGCAGTGATTATACTCAGCATGTTAGTCTTGATGGTGATGGTAATGTTTATGTTGTGGGGTATGGATATGATCTTATTAGTGATTCTTCTCAGAATGATTGGTGGATTAAGAAGTTCACTAGTAATGGCACTGAGAATGTTGTTAATTGGAACAAGACCTTTGATGTTTCAAATCAGGATGACAGGCCAGAGTCTGTTGTTGTGGATAGTGAGGGTTATGTTTATGTTGTAGGGCATGGATATGATCTTGTTAGTTCTTCTTCTGATGAGGATTGGTGGATTAAGAAGTTTAGTTCGAATGGTACTGAAGATGTTGTTAATTGGAATAAGACATTTGATGCTTCAGATTATGAAAATTCTATGTATTCTGTTGCTGTAGATCTAGATGATAATGTTTATGTTGCAGGATACGGCAGTTCCGTTTTTTCTACTACTTCGGGTTATGATTGGTGGGTGAAGAAGTTTAGTTCGAATGGTACTGAGGATACCGCTAATTGGAACAAGACTTTTTCCAGTCAGGGCAGTTACGACAGTGATTATGCATATTCATTTGCTTTGGGTGGTGATGGTACTGTTTATGTTGTAGGAAGCGCGCAAGATGTTGTTAGTGATTCATCTTCTTCTGACTGGTGGATAAAGAAGTTCACTCCGTATATGACAGGCAACTTCACAGTTAATTCTGCGCCTGTGATGCAGACAACCAGGATATACTCTTCAACGAATGAAACAACAGATGACCTGCTTGGCTACTGCAATGCTACGGATACAGACGCAGATAATTTAGCTTATTATTATGAGTGGTATATGTATGACGTGCTTAATCAAAGCGGAGAGTATGGCAACACAGCCATTATATGTTATCAGGAGACTGCAAATGTGTCGACTGCATGTGGCGGAGTTGATAAAGGCAATTATTCCTGGCAAGGTTCTGGTTGGGTTTCACCAAATAATATGAATGATGGCGATTGGAATACTGGTTCTGGAACTTATGCTGAGTCCTTTTCAAATTATATGTTTATTAACTATACCAAGCCAACAGGGGCTCTAAATTCAAGTAGATGGAAAATTAAGAATGAAGATGATAGTGATGATATTAATGGGAATTATACTATACCTGGTTCTTGTTGGAATTATGATGCAACTAAGTTATTGTTTAGACTTTTCAAGAATCATGGAGATACGCCATCTTCTTCTATCTACCTACAATGCAATAATGGCTCATGGAACACAATAACTGAATTATATGGTTCTTCTAATACTTTTTACGAAGAATCCATGTGGTGGAACATATCAGGAGGGGTTTCACAAGGAGTTGAACAGCAGGCATCTTCTATTTTGAGTGGTTTTCTTGATGTTGGTCAAAACTGGACATTGAGCTGTAAAGCGACTGATTCAACATCAAACTCGAGTTGGATGAACAGCACAACAGTTGTGATTCATGACTTATTAGTTCCCATGATTGATTATTCTTTTCCTACTCCAGATGATGCTTCATCTGTGTTTAGGGATTTTTTGTTGGTTAATATTTCATTCACTGAAGCGAATAATCACACTGCGATTATTACTTTGGATGGTACTAATTATACTCCCAGCATGGGTGAGGATTATTTTTATTATCAGTTTAGTTTAAGTGATGATAATTATTCATTCTCTGCTTGGATAAATGATAGTGTTGGTTATGAAAATTATACTGAGACAAGAAACATCACTTTAGATGCTGCTGTGCCTATTTTGTTGACTGTTTCAGATAATGCTGATATTATTGGCTCTGGTGTTCAGGTTTCTTTCAATACAATGTGGTATGATCCTGATGATACAGTCAAGTTATTGATAGCGAATAACTCTGAGTTCACTGACTGTAATTATGCGGTTACAACTGGCTGTATGTGCAGCTCAACAGGGGAAACGGACAATTCGAGTAGTTGCTCATATACTTCTCAGGTAACTGATGGAACTGTGAAGTGGTATGCTCAGGTTTGCGATGACCAGAACTTTTGTTCTGTGATAGATGGAGAGGATACACTGAACTGGAACAAGACTATTGATGGCACAGGAAATCATGATTCTGCGTATTCTGTTGCTTTTGATGGTGATGGAAATATTTTTGTTGCAGGAGCCGGATCAAATTTTTTTGGTTCATCTAATGAGGATTTGTGGTTAAAGAAGTTTAGTTTGAATGGTACTGAAGATGCTATAAACTGGAATAAGACAATTGACGGCGGCTCAGGATCAGAGGATTATTTGAGTTCTGTTGCTGTTGATGGTGATGGTAATGTTTATGTTGCAGGATATGGACGTTACCTTATTGGAGGTTCATATTCTTATGATTGGTGGTTGAAGAAATTCACTTCGAATGGCACTGAAGATATTGACGGTTGGAACAAATCTTTTGACGGCTCAGGATATGATCAGGCGTGGTCTGTTGCTGTTGATGCTGATGGAAATGTTTATGTTGCAGGATACGGAGAGGATCTTGTTGGCGGTTCATCTGATGAGGACTGGTGGTTGAAGAAATTCACTTCGAATGGCACTGAAGATGTTGATAACTGGAATAAGATGTTTGATGATGGATACGACAATTTTAATTCTGCGTATTCTGTTGCTGTTGATGCTGATGGAAATGTTTTTGTTGTAGGATCTGGAATCTTTCTAGTCGGTGGTTCACCTAGTCGTGATTGGTGGTTGAAGAAGTACACTTCGAATGGCACTGAGGATACGGATAACTGGAACAAGACGTTCGACGGCTCAGGTGATAGCGATTATGCATATTCTGTTGCTTTTGATATTGATGATAATGTTTATGTTGTAGGAACTGGAATTAATCTTGTTAGTGATTCTTCTGGTTCTGATTGGTGGTTGAAGAAGTTTAGTTCTAATGGTTCTGAGGATGTTACGAATTGGAACAAGACGTTCGACGGAGGCGGTTGGGGTTATGCGTATTCTGTTGCTGTTGATAGTGATGGAATTGTTTATGTTGCAGGAATCGGGCTGGATATTGTTAGCGATTCTTCTGATGCTGATTGGTGGTTAAAGAAGTTTAGTTCTAATGGTACTGAGGATGTTGATAAC
The DNA here is from genome assembly GCA_024206195.1 of bacterium. Next base: position 69,076 of record JAAGZO010000262.1, read on the forward strand.
TGGAACAAGACATTTGACGGCTCAGGATATCATGATTATGCTCGTTCTGTTGCTGTTGATGATGCCGGTAATGTATTTGTTGTAGGCTATGGGCGGTATCTATATTCTGATTCTTCTTGGGATGATTGGTTGCTCAAGAAGTTCACAAACTATCTGTATGGTAACTTCACAGTGGATGTCACAGCGCCAACGATTAACTTTACAGCACCGACTGAGAGTAATGGTACATTACTTTCTAGAGACTGGGCTTATGTAAATGTAAGCGTATCAGATGCAAGTGATGTATCTGCGTTCATAGATTGGAACAGAAGCTTAGTAGGCTGGTGGAATTTTGAAAATGTTTTATCAAATGGTACTATTTATGATAATTCATCCTATGGCCATAATGGACTGATGCTTAACTTTTCTTCAAATACAACGGTTTCCGGAGTAAGAGGGCAGGTATTGGAGTTTGACGGAGTGGATGATTATATAAATGTCAGCCCAACTGATTCTTTAAACATAACATCAGGGGAAATTACTGTTGAAGGTTGGTTTAATTTTGATAGATTAAATTATGAAAATCCTTTGGTCACTGGAGGTTATGGTATTGGATACGACTCTAGTTATTCTTTAGATTTTAACAGAGACGGAATAACAGATTCGGCAGATGTCGACATTCTTTTGGTTTGTTATAATCAGCCAACCCAAAAGCCGTATCCCCGAGCAGATGTTAATGGAGGTGATGTCATAAATTGGGTGGATAACGCTATTTTACTGCCTAGCGTTGGGAAGGTTGGAGCAAGTTGGTATGTTTCAATACTCAATAAATCAAATTACTGCCTGAGCAACATAACAGAAAACCTGTCATTGACTTTTGGATTAATAAAATCAGGCAATACTGATAATGTTACTGCTGTTAGTTCAAAATTGTTTACACTTTCTGATGCAAATAAATGGTTCCACTTTGCTGCAGTTGCGAATGGAAGTCATTTCCTTATCTATATCGATGGAGAATTGGATGGCAACGCAACTGGAAAAGGTAACTTTACCATAGAATCTGGCGCTTTAACAATCGGTGGAGAACGCATAAGATATTACTTCAATGGCTCCATAGACGAAGTTAAAATCTGGAGCCGTGCTTTAACACAGGAGGAGATTAATGCATCCTACAATACAGGGTTATATAAATTGCAGCGCAACTTCACTGGATTGTTAGATGCATCTTATGATTTCACAGCACATGCAATAGACATAGCAGGAAATGTGAATAGCACAGAGACGCGAAGCGTGATACTGGATACTGTTACGCCTGTTACATCAGATGACTCTGATGAGTATTACTGGGCTAATTGGAGCACTCAGCCAGTTAATATAACTCTGACTGTGAGTGATAGCAATGCAAACAGAACGCATTGGTGTGTGTATAATGTTGGAGGCACTGCTTGTACACCTGATTCGATGAACTTTGGATCAACATCAGTTGTTAATGTTACATGTCCAGCAAATAGTGCATGCCAGAGAATGATAAGGTATTACAGCATTGACGATGCATCCAATCAAGAGAGCACATTATCATCCAATCCAATTTACATTGGAACAAATGCAGTTATAGATAACACAAATGCAACAAACTCAAATATTTCAGACTATGCATACATTGTCAACTCGCAGCTGCATAATTCATCTGTTTCTTCTTGCCTTGTAAGCGGTTCAACAATAAATTATTCAAGGCTTAACCACAGCATGACAAGCCAGTATAACTGTTCAATTATTAATTCAGTTGTACTTGACTCAGGATTGACCTCTGCAACTGTTATTAATTCGTTTGTAGACCCAACAATAATTGTTGATTCATTTATTTCATACTCAAATGTTACAAATTCCTCAGTATATCATTCAAGGGTTGAAAACAGCACGTTATGTCCTTCAGGCTGCTACTTGTTTGAGGCAATTGTGAGGAATAATGTTCTGCTTTCAGGATTATTAAGATTCAATGGAAGCGATTATTATGGACCATATAGTATAGACAATATCTGTGCAGGTTATCCTCCAGTGCCTGAAGGAAGCTTAGTAGCAATTCCATCTGTGGTTAGGAATAATATTAGTGTATCCTTCATGTATAAAGGCAGTGATGTTGGTTTTACTGTAAGTATTCCAGAAGAGGAGCTGCAGCAGAAGCTTGACATCAATGCAACATCCAGCTTAATTTTGAATGATAATGGAATTTCAGGAGATCAAACAGCAGGAGATGCGTTCTACACAGGGGTTTACACAATACTTGCAAACAATACTTATGCTGATGGAAACAAGACAATAATAGCGAGTGTTGATGATAATGTTGGCAATAACTGGACTGTTATGACAAATGTAACGCTGGATAATACAAGACCAAGTGCATCAATAACAATAAATCAAGGTGCTCAATCAACGAATTCGCAGATTGTAACACTTTATCTTGCATTCAATGATTCAAATGGAATAAATACCTGCAGATACAGGAATGATGAACTTGCATGGACAACATGGGAAAGCTGCACAACAGAAAGATCATGGACACTTTCTGTAGGAAATGGAAACAAACTTGTATCCTATGAAGTGATTGACACAGCAGGAAACACGAATCTAACAAATGCAACAGTTGATCTAAGTACATCATGGGCAGTGAATATTCTGACACCTGCTTCAAATAGTGTAATAAGAAACAATGTTACTATTGATGTAACTACACCAGATGGCACTGGCCATGTTGAGTTCAGGTTCTATAATGGATCAGAATACACTGGTGTTAATGATTCTGATAGTGAAGATGGCTTTGGAATGCTGTGGCAGACAAGAAACTATGCAAGCATGAGTTATAATTTGACTGCAATTGCATATGATTTAAGTGGAACACAATATGCAAACTCTACAAAAACAGATATTTCTATTGATAATGAAGTACCAGTATTATCCGCAGCACTGCCGAATTCTTTTCAAACCAGCTTGACATTCTATACTCAGGTAACAACCAATGAAGAAACAAGCTGTAGATACTCGTTTAATGATACTGGTTATGAGGATATGGGTAATTCATTATCAGAGGAGACAGATAATCTTCATAGAGCTTTAGCTTCTGTTGCTTCTGATGGAGAATATTCAATCTTCTTTGTCTGTAGAGATTTGGCTGGAAATAATGGAAATGAATCAACCAACTTTACTGTTGATACAACACCACCAAGCCTGAACATCACATCACCAGCCCCAGGAAGCCTTGTAAGCGGCATTGTAACAATAAACTGGACTGGAAATGAATCTGTTGAATCATACATCTCAATAGATGGAGATACATACATACAAACAACAACAGGCGATAGTCACACATGGAATACATCAGCTTACTTAGATGGAACGCACACTTTGAGAATCAGAGCAAACGATTCATTTGGAAACACAGGATACTCAGGTCAAATCAATGTAGAGGTATCAAATGCACCTGGCGTTATAGTAATAATACAACCAACAGAAACAATTGTAGATGGAAACACAACAATAGAAATCATAGCTCCCGACTACACACAATATGTCATATTCAACATATCAAATTCAACAGGAAACTATAGTTTAGATGGACTTCCTGGCTTCACAACTGATTCAAATGGATCTAATGGATGGAACCAAGTATGGGTCACAGATAACTTTGCAGATGGATACTACAATATTACAATTTATGCATATGATGAGAGCAGCACACTCCTTGACTCAAAACAACAACAGTTCAATGTTGATAATAATGCACCTGCTGCTCCTATATTAACTTCATTACCAGCTCTATCTACAGCTGTTGTACTTAACTGGAGTTATAGTGATGCAGATACTGCATATTACAATGTATATCGTTCACTTGAAGCTGGATTTGGAATAAATCCAGGAACACTATTGAAGAATGTTTCAACAAATGCAACAACAGACCTTGTTGTAGATGGAACATACTACTATAAGATCACTGCTGTTGACGAAGCAGGCTTAGAAAGTGCAGCAAGCAATGAAGAAAGCACAACAATCTCAACAGTATCAATCTTTGGTGTTCTGACTGCAAATGATACTGATGTAAGGGATAATGAAACCATTAAGTTCCTGTTCACAAGCCCAACACTAGCCTTAAATGTGTCAATCAGTGCATCTGAGATGCAGAAACTTGACTCAGCAGGAACATATCTTCTGTTGAATGATTCTGGAATGAATGGTGATGATGCTGCATCAGATGGTATATACTCAATCGAGTACACTGTTGATGCAAACAATAATGTTGCAGATGGAATCAAAACAATAATTGGTCTTGCAAATAATACTGAAACTATTTTCGAATCACATGTAAACATTACACTGGACAACACCAATCCAAATGCATCAATTGAGATTAACTCAGGAGATGCTGTTGCAGAGTCAAATATTGTGATGCTTTCGCTGGCATTCAATGATAGTGGAAGTGGCATCAAGGAGTGCAGGTATAATAATGAGGGCAATCTTTGGACAACCTGGGAATCCTGTGTTAGTGAAAGAGCATGGACACTCCTGAATGTATTGGGCACAAGAACTGTTTATTATCAAATCAAGGATAACGCAGGCAATATAGAAGAGTTAAATGATTCCATAATTCTATCAGTGTCAACAACAGCCACAATTGTGACCATACTTAGCCCACTGTCAAATAGTCAAGTGAGCGGCAACACAACAATTGTAGTTGATGCTCCTGATTCTGCAACAACAGTTGAATTCAGAATCTATAATGGCTCAGCACATTACAAGCTGAATGGATCAGGAATTGGAGGAACCAATGACACAGATGCATCAAATGGCTTCTCAGCAACATGGAACACTGCAATGTTCAATGAAGGGCCATACAATATATCTGCAAGTGCATATGATGTTAGCGGTGTTTATCTGGTGAATGATACTGAAACAAACATAACAACAGACAACATTGTTCCATCATTCACAGTTTATCCGCAGACAACACAGAATTCAAGAGCATTTACTATTGAGACAAATGTTACAGAGTACGCAGAATGTAGATACGCATTCTCAGATGTTGTATTCGATAATATGGGTGATAAGATGACACTTATTGACCCAGTAAATAATGTACACCAAGCAACAGCCGTAGTTGCTTCAGACGGCAATTATGTTCTTTATTTTGCCTGTCAGGACCCAGCAGGAAATCAGAGACAAAACAGTACTGTATTTTCTGTTAACGCGACAGCTCCAGTGATCACTGCTTCGGGTCCTGACGGCATTATTTCTACACCACAAAACCTTACAGTAACCACCTCAGGAGGTGCTTTCTGTAAATACGACAGAGTAGATGTGAACTATTCACAGATGACCAATAGCTTTAGTGATGATGGAACAGAGCATACATCAGATGACTCTGCAAACTACACAGTAGGAATCAATGTTTACTATGTGAGATGTGGAGACGACAGTTCAGGATCAAATTCAATGGATTCATCCGTAATGATAAGCTTTGATTATGATGTCATGGCTCCTGGAGGCACACTAAGCTTGAATGATAGTTATGTGAGAAATGGAGAATACATCAAGTTCCATTATTATGGTGTTGAACGCGGATTAAATGTTACGATTAGTTTAACAGAGATGCAAAAACTTGATACAACTGCAGGTGCAATATTCCTAAATGACTCCGGAATAAACGGAGATAACACAGAAGATGACCTGATATTCAGTTCAGAATATTATGTATCAACAGCAAATGCTGCCTCAGATGGTGTAAAAACAATCATTGCTTATGTTAATGATTCTGCTGGAAACATATTCTATCCACATGTAAATGTAACGCTGGATAACACAGACCCAACTGCATCAATCAACATCATGGGAGTAGACACATCAGGAATTGTTAATGCAACATCAGAATTCACTGCATCAATATCAGTACCGCTCGCATTAACATTCAGCGATGCTGTTGGAATAAAGATGTGCAGATATGCTAATGAGGATTTATCATTCAATTTGTGGAGTGATTGCACAGAAATAAAGCCATGGATACTCTCGAGCGGTAATGGAAACAAGACTGTTCATTATGAGGTTATGGATCTTGCAGGAAATATTTTGAGAACAAATGATACTATTATACTGAATGGAACAGGAACATCCTTTGAATTAGGTGTTCCAGAGACGCCAACTGTTATTGATGATGGAGCATACACCAATACTGTTGATGGGCTCCATGCAAGATGGAATGTATCAGGTTCAGGACTAACATATGAATACAGAATTGGATATGAAGGTACATATCTTAATTCAAGCTGGCAGCCTGTTGATGACAATAGTGAGATAACTGCTTACAGGCTTGGATTGACAAATGGAACAAACTACACCTTTGAGGTTAGAGCAATCAATGGCGATGGAACAAGAGGAGGTGTTGGTTATTCAGACGGAATAGTGGTAGATATTACACCACCAAGAGAACCAATGGTTGAAAGCAGTCATTCAAGCAGTTGGTCATCAAGAAATACAGTATGGTTTAACTGGACTGCAAATGACACAATCTCAGGAATAAATGACTACTCCTTCCTACTAGATTTGAATGCTTCAGGAATACCAGATAAAGTGCCTGAAGAAGAAACAGAGCACGAAATATTAACATTAGGAGCAAACAATGGAAACTATTCAATACTCAAATTCAATGAAACAGGAAACGCATCTGCTGTGTTCATTGAAGTGAATGAAGACCTTGTAGAACAGGACGTGCTAAGAGTAACAGTCTATGCATCAGAAGACAAATATGATACAACAGATGAAATTGGAATAAGGGTATACGCAATACAAGACATACCAACAACATTCAATGAAACAGGAAGCAATGTAACAACAATAACAACTACATATAGAGACATATCCTATGTTGCAGATCTTGTGGATGCAGATGCTTACTCATATGATATTGTTGCTTCGACAAATGTCAGTGATAGATTCTTCATTGTTGTTGCAGGAGTGACTGAGGATAATAATAATTACTATGATCTGAAGATTGCAGCAGCAGACACTAGTATTGATAATACAACTCAAGCTTACATCTGCAAAGAAAACGAGACTTCATGCACTAATATGACTGATGTCATGGATTATGCAGTCAAGGTTCAGCAGCGCGATTTGAAAGCAGACAATATGTGGGATACATCATACCTTGTTGGAGATGGAACATTCCACTTCCATGTAAAAGCAAGGGATAATGCAGATAATTGGGGAGCAATAAGTAATTATACAATCCGTGTTGATGGCTCTGCTCCATCAATACCACAGATGACATTGAATTCTCAGTATGCAAACACCACATCTGTAAACTTCAACTGGAGCATATCAACTGATCCAGACTCAGGAGTAGACAATTATTATCTTGAGGTTGATAATGATACTGGTTTCACATCACCAGAGGTGTCTTCATGGAGAGGAAACGTAACCAACTCAACTGTTTCGCTAACAACAGGCTACTTGTATTACGCAAGAGTCAGATCAAGAAACTATGCAGGTGTAAACTCAAGCTGGAGCACAACAGCAACAACAACTGTAGACACAACACCTCCAACAATCACATTCCTAAAACCAACAGACGGAAGCAGTGTAGTATCAGAAACAGTAACCTTGGTTGTAATGACAGATGAGTCAGCGATGTGCTCATTACAGGTAGGAGCGGGTGTTTCAAGAAACTTCACATTTACAAATACAACATACCATGAAACAAGGGTTGCTCCTAGTTCAACAACACCAACAATTACAGTACGTTGCATTGATGTTGTGTATAACCAGGCAACAAACTCTACAAGATTCACAATAAACACTGCGCTGCTGCCATCTGCAAGCATGATTACTGTGCCAAGCAAGAGCTCATATACTAATGAGATTGTGAGCATGAATGTGTTTATTAGAACCTCTGGCGGCACGGGAATAGGAGATATTCCAAGCTCAGAGTTTGACTTAAGACTGGACGGCTTGAGCAAGGGAGTATCTGTTGCTGACAATGGACGAGGAAACTACACAATAACCTTTGTAGCACCAGAACAAAATGGAAGCTATTCAATGGTTCTAAGTTCAATGGGCATTAGCAGCACTGCATCAACACTCGATGTAAACAACATTGTGTTTACAGTGCAATACCTGAATCCTGGTCTTAGTGCAACAAGGAACAGCAAGATGATATACCATGTTGCTGATTTGTACAGTGTAGGGCTTGCATCTGACAGTTCTGATTCAGATAGTGCAGGCACAAGTTCACAGCTGGATATGATCTCTGATGCAAATGATGGCAGCATATTCATCTTTGTAAGCAAGCCAAACAATGATGCTGAGCGCTTAGAAGAGATGCTGCAAAACAAGGATTTCATAGAAGCGCTAAGCCCAAGCTTTGGCTACAATATGAAGAAGGATATTTATATTGTATATACTCAACTAGCCTTTGAGGACATATCTTTATCAGGAATTGAAAGACTTAGTCCAGGCCAGTATAAGCTTTTGCTGGATAACAAGGGCTTTGATGTATCAACTAATATGACTGAAGTGGAGGTCAGCACGCAGTGATGCGAAATAAAAGAGGTGTATCGCAGTGGATCTCGTGGGTTCTACTCATGGGACTAGCAATAGCTCTGGGAACAGGCTTTTATTACTGGATGCAGAACTATACTGAAGAAACCACTCAGGATACCATTTTGAGGGCAGATTATGCCATATTATGTGAGGATGCAGGCATAAGTATAACAGATGTATGCCAGAATCCGCAAACTTTAAATATGAACCTCACCAATAGTAATAATCTGAAGGTAAAAGGATTCGTATTCAGGCTATTTGACATATATAATATGCCACAAACTGTGGAAAAGAACGAAACAATAGACCCACAGGAGACAAAAAACGTAGTTATCGTGAAGCAGGGAGTAACTAAGCAGATGGAGCTTATACCTGTGATATACAGTGGCAAGAATAGGCTGATATGCACAAACAGGAAGACGACTATGACAGACATAGCGTTTTGCTAAAAGAGGTAATAAATGAACAAGAAAGATGAATTGGCTGTTTTGATAGAGCTAGAGCGATCGAAGTTGAATAGAGAAAAATCAGTTCTCGTTCTTGACAAGGCTCTGCTTTTATACTTTTCATTTATTTTTATAGGGATTCTAGGTTTTATAAACAAATTCATAGGTACAGATATTCTTAATCTGCTTGTGCTGATGAGTTTCGGAGTGCTTTTAATAGGTATTGCTCCATATTTAGTAACTATGCACAAAGAGGATAAGAGAATGGAATCACTATTAAACTCAATAAAAAGTCCTAAAAATAGAGGTGGTAAGGATGCATAATAAATTGATTACAAGCAAGAGAGGAGTTTCTCCCTTAATTGCTACTGTCCTTTTGATAGCTTTCGCAGTCGCTCTTGGCGCTGTTGTTATGAGCTGGGGTCAGCAATGGGTTTCAGAAACACAAGAGGATGTTAAACAGGACTCTCTTGAAAAGATGAAATGCACCATGGACTTGAGTATGAAGATCATTGATATTGGAAATGTTCCGCAGATATGCTACGGAGGTTCAGGAGATGATGGGTATCTTGATTTCATGGTTAAAAATGATGGAAAAGCAATCATAAAAGAGCTTGAAGTTGTTGTTATCGGAGCAACTGACATCTACACCAATGATTCATTGAATGGAACCGTAATAGACATTGGACGTGCAAGGCGTGAAAACATTACGTATTCCTACAGTGATTTTGGATCTATGAAGCAGGTCATTATAACACCAAGGATAGAGGTTGGAAACAGAATGGTATCCTGCTCAGACGGATCTATTGAGAAAGATAATACCGAGATATCAAACTGCTCATCAATATGAAGATGAAAGCACAAGCAGGGAAAAAGATTATCATGATTTTTTTCCTGATAGTCGCATTATCCATTGCATGCTACATAGGAGTTAAGTCAGCTGGCACATACAATGACACAAAAAATTACTCGGTTAGCCACCTTAAATCAAGCGTGGAATGCGTTGGATATATTTTCAAGTTAAGCGGCATAGAATATGATGATGGTTCACTATCATTTACACTGGAGAACCAGCCGCACAGCAGTCATACACTGAATGCATTGATAATAAATGCAACCAACGTACAAAAAGTTGAACTTGGCAATTTTGTACCTAGCGCAAAGAAAAGTATTGTTGTTGAAGATATCCAAGTTGATGACACATTTACGGTTTATCATGACGGGTGCCCTGGATTCACAAAGCAGTGTAGCATAAGCACAGCAAATTGTGAGCATGAATAGGGAAAGTGATGTTAGCAAATGAGAAAGGGGAAGCGTGGACAGATATGGATTTCAGCAGTTCTTTATGTTCTTATAGCAGTAGTAGTGCTTGTATTAGTGTTAGAGGCAGGACTACCAATGATTAATGGAATAAGAGATAAGAGTGCATTTAATCGGGCCAGAGACATAATGACAGATCTGGATCATCAAGTGCAGGACATTGCAGGAGAGGGACAGGGATCAAAGCGTGTGCTGCCAATTGAGATAAGCAAGGGCGAACTCAGTGTTGAGAACGAAAAGCTAAGATGGAAAATGGAAACAGAATCAAAGATTATTGACCCTGGATCGCGAATTGACATGGGCAATATTGTTATTGCCGCAGATGTTGATGTTTCTGCATATGAGCGAGGCTCATTTTACATAATTCAAAATTCCAGGATTCTTGTAAACATAAGCAAGGTAGGTCTTGAATCAAACTGGAGCAGCATAGATACTTCAACACTTATCAATTACATTAAATTCAAGGATTCAAACGCTATTACAAACGGAACATTCAATTTCATAGTTAATGAGAGCGTAAGCTCAATGACTGGAACCGGATATACAGAGCTTGACGAGACTGGTGATGGGCTAACAACAGCATTAGTTATTGCTCATGTTAATTCAACAGATTTTGAATATGATTTAAAGCTTGAACTAGAAAGCAAGGCAGACTTCATAAAAGCAGGCATAGAGAATTTCAAGGTAAAATAAATGGCGCCAGCAGCAATACAAAAAGTGGATGAAAGGGCAAATCTTGATGATACAAGTGATGTCCCGCAGTTCTTTATAGATCTTAGACCAAGGCTTACTAAGCTGCCTGAACTAAAGGACAAACAGAAGATAAACATAAGATACCCCTTGATGGCACCATATGCATTTGCACACATTTATTGGGATGCTCAGCAAAAAGAGTTGGTATATCACATTGAGGAGTATAAGCTCACAGAAACAGAAAAAGAGCTTTTGAAGCTGATTCAGCTTGGGCTTGAAGAAATGATTAACATCAGTTTTGTTTACGCATCAAAAACCAATCTTATTCTTAAGTATCTTGAGAAGAATGTCCAGTCAATACTGCTTGAATTAGGAGCAAAGGTCTCAAAGAAATCATACCAGAAAATAATGTATTATCTTTACAGGGATTTCATAGGGCTAAACGAGATTGAGCCTTTGTTGAATGATTATTACATAGAAGACATAGAATGCAATGGTGTAGGATCTCCTGTTTATGTAGTGCACAGGAAATATCAGAACATGAGAACAAATCTGGTTTATGCTGAAGGAAGCAAACTAACTGATTTTGTTGAGAAACTTGCGCAAAAAACCGGACGTTATGTTTCATTTGCAAAACCACTGCTTGATGGAACACTACCAGACGGAAGCAGAGTCAATGCAACATATACAACAGATGTAACTACGCACGGACCAACATTCACAATAAGAAAATTCACAAAGGAGCCTATGACTCCAATCCATTTGATTAGCTATAAAACAGGTTCTCCTGAGATATTTGCTTATTTGTGGCTTGCAATAGAACACAAATTCAATGTAATGGTAATAGGAGAGACTGCATCTGGAAAAACAACAATGCTCAACAGTATCCTCCAGTTCGTTCCAACAGAATCAAGGCTTGTTTCAATAGAAGATACAAGAGAACTTGCGCTTGCGCATGAAAACTGGATACCATCTGTTGCAAGAACCGGCTTTGGAATACCAAATTTGCTCGGAAAGCAGTATGGCGAGGTTACTTTATTTGATTTACTTAGGGAAACATTCAGGCAAAACCCTGATTATGTTGTTGTAGGAGAGGTAAGAGGCAAGGAAACATATGTTTTGTTCCAGGGAATGGCATCAGGACACCCATCCTTTAGCACTTTCCACGCAGCTTCTGTTGAAACACTTGTAAGAAGACTAGAGACACCGCCAATTAACCTTCCTGCATCACTTGTTGACTCACTGGACATCATCTGCAGCGTAATGCACATAAAGGACCAGCAGAGAAACATAAGAAGAATAAAGGATGTAAGAGAGATAATAGAGGTAAAACAACAACTTGGTGTTGTTGATTCAAATGCGCTCTTTGAATGGAATCCTGTAAAGGATTCAATGGACTACAAGGGAAATTCATATGTGCTCAAGACAATATGCAAGATGTCTGGCTCTACAATGAAACAACTGGAAGAAGAGATAAGAAAAAGAGCGGCAATACTAAAAAAGATGACTGAGCGGAACATAATAAATTATCGTAATGTAGCAGATGTCATTAACCAATACTATAAGGACCCTCAGTTTGTTCTCAAATCATTTGGGGTAAGGTGACATGCAAGCCGTGGATACGACAATAAAAGACTTGCACAAAGCAGCTGCACTTATTGATATATTCTCCGAGCTTGCAAACAAAAAAACAAAGACTATTCAGGAGAGTGCAAACGTTCAAATGGAAATGAAGCTCACAAGGGAGGAAATATTGAATCTTCTGATGGGTACAAAGAAAGCGATAAGAGGAATGGAAGAAAAGCTTTAAAATGCACAAAAATGCCAAACAGTTTTTGGATGAGGCCATTGAACTGCTCAACGAAGTTGAGACTTATAATAGCTGCAGAAAGAACCTTTTAGTGTATGTGGACAAGCTAAAAGAGGATTACCAGAAAGAAAAATTTGGCTATTTCGATTACAGAGAAAGATTAGGACTGGTTCTCAAGAACAAAACAAAGCAGGAGTGGTCAAACTATTATAATGCTTATCAGATGTCTCTTCTAAAAAAAGCAGAACTACTGATTTCGCAGGCGTTTTCTCTTGTTTACAACGATGATTCTAGCCTGAAGCTAAAGCAAGAGGAAGCGCCTATTCAACAA
>JAAGZO010000263.1 GCA_024206195.1 bacterium
ACTCAGTATGCATCAAACTTAACAAAAGAAGAAGGAATAACCGGATTAGCGTCAGCTGGAGAATATGACAGTGTAATAGCCGGCAAGGATAATAAGGAAGTAATCAGTCGTGTAGTAGTAGGAGCTGGTGGAGTAGTAGAAAGTAAGGCATCAGGTTATTACCGACATGGCGGAGAAGGCGAAGAGGCCTGGGTACAGGGTGGAATAATAGAAGCAGAAGAAGGAAACTTAATATTTATAGATAGGGAAATTGATGGAAAAACACAGTATGTTTTTAATGTTGATAAGACAAATGGAATAGAGAAATCAGCAGCAGGAAAATATGAAATAGAAATTGCAGGAACAGGGATAATACAGGAATTAGTAGTAGGAGAGAATGGAGAATTTAAAGGTGTAACTATACCAGATGGACAGAATACCAGATTAAAGATAGGGAATAAGGAAGTAGATGTTACAACCGAAACTGATGAATCTGGAATAACAAGGCTGGTCGGAGAATTTGGAGAAATAGAGTTTGAAGGTGCATATAATGGAACAGAAATTGAATATGGAATAAATGAAATTGTATTTGATTCAAACACCGGTCAGTTTGTAATAAAAGCCACAGCGGAACTTGATAAGGATGAAAGTTTAAATGGAATAGAAATTGATCCGAGGATTTCTAAAGGTAAAGCAGAAAAAGATGAACAGAAACCGGAAAAAGAAACATTATATGAATTTGAAGTAACAATAAATGGCGACAATATGGATGTGACATATACCGGTGGTAAAGAAGGTACCGGTAAATTGAATGTATCGTTTAGTTTGAATGATGCACAAGACGGAGAAATCGGAAATATGCAGTTTGATAAGTTCCTGGGTGGGACAGAATTAACAGTAACAGCGGGTTCGATAATGGGATTAGGTGAGCGTGAATATAAATTGAAATCCGATAATATAGATGCAGTGGCAGTAGTAAATGGGACAGCATTATTTACAGAAAATACAGTAAAGTTTCTTGAAAAAGATACGACAATGGCAGAGTTTCAGAATATGCTTGGTGATAAGGACAGTATGAAATCCGGTCGCATAGAGATAGATGAAAAAATCGATATAACATATGCAGATGGTACAGTGAAAACAGGAACAAGAAAGCAGACAATATCAGTGGAAGAAGAGACCCTCGAGATAAATATGAGTGCGGGAGCAGGAGCAATGCCATCAGCGCCTATGGAATTTACAGGGAAAAATGTATTTAAAGTGGAAACAACAGTTACGATAGATGGAGAGGAATTAGAAGACGGACATATGAAGATAGGTACTGGAGAGAGTTTGAATTTTAACGGTAGAGTAGTTGAAGTTGACAAGACCTGGTATAAATCAGCCTGGGATGGCGCCGGAGATGCAGCACAGGGAGTAGGAGCCTGGATAAATAAAGGACTGTCAGCGCCGCTGGCTTTACTGGAATCAGCAATGGGTATAGATGGTTTTGGAACAGAAGCACTGGAATACTGGGGTAAAGCTCAAAAGAAATCAAAGACAGGAAAAGTACTGGATAGTGTATCCCGGGGAGCAGTAGATTTAGCAGTGGGCTTAGTAGGCGTAGCAGCAAATCTTGCAGGCTGGTTGACTTACGATACAGATATGCAGAATTGGGGAGCGAAAGTATACCAGAAGACAAAAACCGGTCAGTTTATGGAAGAATTGCGTGAAGATATAGTAGATAATTTATCCGGAAGTGCTACAGTAGCAGCATCTATACCTATGACAGCCGGACAGACTGTATGGGATTGGATATCAGATGATTACGAAATGGATGAAGACAGTGCGGGATTTCAGATGATGACAGCCGGACTTGAGTTGATAACCGGAGAAGAGTATTCAAGTATGCAGGAAGTAAGTGATGCAGATTTGACAGAAGGACTGCTTTGGACAGCATTTAATATAGCTACATTAATGTGGGGCGCAGCCGGAAAAACAATAACAAGTACATTGGGCCAAGCATTTTCAAAATTTACACCGGCAGTATCGAACATATTGAAAGGAATAGCCGGTTCCGGATACCGGTTACCTTTGATAAATAATATGATACCGCGTGTAGCTAACGGTACGTTAAAGGCAGGGAATATATTAGGTAGAGGTCTAACATCACAAGCTGGAAAGGCGACAACAAACGCATTGGGCAAATTGGGTAAAGTTGAAGCAGTGCGTGTAGGTGCAGGTACATATCTTGATTTAATTGTATTTGATGAATCATATGAAGGTATAGGAGATTGGGCAGATAAAAAGACCTATGAAGTATTCAGTTCATTGGCAGATGGAGAATTCTCTGAAGCGTTATTGGGAGCATTAAACTGGGCACTGGATGATTTAATGGTAGCATCCGGGTTGAGGATATTAGGTAAATCATCT
>JAAGZO010000264.1 GCA_024206195.1 bacterium
GGTGATTATTTGTTACTTGATGTCCTGGGGGACCTATATGACCAGTATTAGGATTTATTCCTTTTCCTCTCCAATTAACAACAGTACTATTGGAAGAAGGACATCCACTAATAGGTCTCGTTAATGGCCTAGGGGTAGGAATGCTGGAAACTACTCTATTCACAGGATGTATACCCTTGCAGTTGAAGTCGAAAACGTACCAGAAAAGGCCATTTCCATGAGGAGGTACAGACACAGAGCTTACAATTCTATTTCCATTATAAACAACCACCTTAGCATGAGATCTATTGATTGAAGGCCTTTTTGAGAAGTTATATACATAGTAAATGTAGTTTTCTCTGTTACCTAATGTATTTGTTACCGTAATAGTTTCTGGACCATATCCATGGGTATTGTCAACATCAAGCTTTACTTTTCTATTCCTGCTGAGTTTATGTCGGTAGTAGACTTCTTCCCCTCCTGTTAGTTTCATGTGTGAGTCCAAGTCTCTTGGCCTGTTTGACCATGTAACAACAAATCTCCATTGATTAGAAGGTAGAGCTTGAGATATAGTAAAGTCCCAGTATAAGTGGTTTCTCGCACTAGCCAAACTTACAGTTTTTGTTTGCTTTAACATAATCCATCCTCTTGAGGCAAGAATAAACTCATATTTTCCGTAAGGAAGTTTTAGAATGTACTTGTTACCAACAAACCTTCCTCTGTAGACATGATTATGAGATTTGGCTATAATTGAAAACCCTCTATAGTTACTGAGGTATCTTCCATTCACTGCGTTTTTGAGTTTTCCAGTAAGTGTAATATTCCCATGTTGATGGGTATTTCTCTTGAAAATTTTCATCGAAGAAACTCTATTAGTAAAACCTCTCTGACTCAAGTTGGGGTAATCCTTAGAAAAACTGACACTTCTTCCTCTGTAGTTAATTCCATCATACATTCTAACAAAAGTTCCTGGGCCTACTTGTACGGATGAGGCTTTGTTGCTAAAGTGATATCGTGCTAAGTTGCTCACTGAACCACATATGTTCTTCTTCGCTCCTTTGTAGTTATATAGATCATATAAAATAACACATCCTGCTCTAGGTTTGGGGTTTCCTTTCTGAATGTGAATTGAGGAGATTTTGTTTCCCCATCCTTTCCTTGAAAAATTGAGTACATTATGGTAAAATATGTAATGACGACCTCTAAGTCCAACATTATCATAGACTGTGACTGCTGTTTTAGGTCCAACTCTCATAGAGGCTGCTTTGTTATCCCAATGAAAGACACCTAAATTAGGAACAGTAGTGCATAATGACTTTCTAGAACCTCCGAAATGAGGGTTAGTATATAGATTTACACATCCAGAGATTGGTCTTGATCCAGGAGGAGGTATTCTCACAGTCCTGATAGAAGAAGCCTTATCATTCCATCCTTTCCTAGCTAAATTGGATTGATCTTGAGTGAAGATTACTCTATGTCCCCTTGAGGCTCCAGGTAGGTCGTAAATAACGACTTTAGTTTTACTTCCTAGTTTAATTGAGGAAATTTTATTATTCCAGTGTTTACTTGCAAGGTTGGTGATTGTTGAGCAAACAAGAAGACTTTTCCCTTTATAATTAGCATTTTCAAACACTTTTACACATCCGCTCCTAGGTGGAGGCTCGTGAACTACTACATTTAATGAGGAAGCTTTATTGTCCCAGCCTTTAACCTTAAGCTTTGGAATGTTACGGGTAATTTGAATACTCTTTCCATGAGTACCTAAACCATCATAAAGTATAGCTTTAGTATAGGAGCCTAGTAAGATACTAGTTGCTTTATTATTCCAATGGTAAATTCCTAAATTAGCAGCACGCCCGCAAAATTGCTTATTTTTACCTCCATAGTTTTCTTTATCGAATAAAATTACGCAACCTTTTCTTAAGGTAGTTCCTATCTTCATTGAAGATAACTTATTGTTCCACCCGTTCTTAGCAAGATTTGCTATACTTTTTGTGAAGGTAAAGGTTCTACCGTGGAAACCAGCGATTTAAAAAAATTGCACCTTAGTAGCTTTTCCAAGTTTAAAGGAGGAAGCTAGGTTATTGAATCTACCTAAGTTAGATTTTGTTCTACAGAATTGGACTTTTTTGCCTCCATATCTCACATGATCGAAAAGTACTACACAACCAGGTTTAACATTGAAAGGTGGTGGCCTAATGATGGATTTTCCAGTGACTTTACCAGTTTTTGAATTAATGTGTTGTCCTCTCCAGTCAGAAACAGGTCCTCCGGCGCCATGGGTACCAGGGACAATCTTTTGTACTTTCAGGGATGTTACTTTGTCATTCATACCCTTCCCAGATAAATTTATTACATTTTTTGTGACAGTTACACTTTTTCCAGTGAAGTTTTTATTAGGGTAAATAGTGACCTTAGTATGGGGTCCGACTTTCAAGGAACTGACTTTGTTATTCCAATGACTAGGCAACATACCTATATCGTTACAGATGTGCTTTCCTATTCCTTTAAATTTCTCGTCTTTATATATCAAAACACATCCAACATGAGGCTCCGTAATTGGGGCATTCTTAACCACACCTGTAGCAGAGTCAATAAGATGCCCTCTCCAGGTAGCAACTGGTCCTTTCTTGAGAGAATGAGTGATTTTAACGACCTTCACTGAACCAAGGTGCTCAATTTTATGCTTTTTTTTGAGATCACTAACTTCTCCAATTAGTTGAAACTTCTTTCCTTGATTTCTAGACTTTGGATAGACTGTAGCGATTGTCTTTGGTCCAACTTTGATAGACTTTACAGGCATACTCCATCCCTTTGCATGTAAATCAAATATGGTAGCGTTGCAAATAACCTTTGAGTTCCCCTCATAATTTTTTTCATCGAATATTATAATACAACCACCAGATGCAACGGGGATTCTAGACTGGAGAATCTTAGAGGATTTAGGAGGTAAAGGAAGAATCTTCATAAACGTCTTTTTAGTATCTTTTACATTTTTCTTTATTATCACTTTCTTACCCTTAAAGCTAGTAAATTGATAGAGTATTAATTCCATTCTTGGAGCAACCTTAATTGACCTAATATGATCATGCCACCCAATGGAAATCAAGTTAGTTATATTTGTTTCTTTTACAAGTATTGAATCTCCTTCATAACTAGTATTCTTAAAAAAAA
>JAAGZO010000265.1 GCA_024206195.1 bacterium
ACCTGTCCTTTGGAGTCCAGGATGCAAAGATACATTGACCTGGCATGAAGATCTATGCCACAATAATAATTATGCTGCTTAGTGTAGAATTTCATTGAGTCTTCTCCTTTATTTAAAGATTATTAGCCTTTACAGCATAATGGTATGCTGGTTTAAAGGAAAGGCTCAATGATTATCAATTCGTTGCAGCAGACCGCAAGGGGCGTACCTCTTGTTCCATCCCTGCGGTCGGTTGCTCTGCATTCAATTGTTAGCAGTAAGTTCAAATTCTAAGAGTAAGAGAGGTATGATATGAAAATAATTACTACCACCCCAGATAATGCTGAAAGGATTGCTGAGATTGTAAGTGAATCAAATAAAGATATAGCAAGGCAGTTCAATATTAACAAAGATAACAATCCCAAACATCCATCATTTTACACAAAAAAGTGGGTATTATCAGACTTTGATAGAGGTGAAGAATATTTTATCTACAAAGAGAAAAATATCAACAAGGGTTGTGTTGCCTTTGAACAACCCAATGAAAACATGGCATATTTAAACAGGTTGTGTGTGTTACCCAAATACCGTCACAATGGAATTGGTGAATCACTTGTAAATCATATTCTTGAATACTCCAAATCAAAAGAATTACAGGTTGTCAGCATAGGAATAATAGCAGCCCATGAAGTTCTTAGGGCATGGTACTCTTGTTTAGGATTCATCGAAGGAGCAACACAAAAATTCGATCATTTACCCTTTGATGTAACATATATGCAATATGAACTATAAAACTGTTAATCGGGAAACGAACA
>JAAGZO010000266.1 GCA_024206195.1 bacterium
ACCTATCTTCAAACTCTGCATTGTACATTTCATCTTCCCAATGTTTCATTCGTGTAGGTACATGGATTATTCTTTTATCCATACTCTCTCCTAATGTAATGTTGGTTTAATTAGAGACCCATTCTCTAACCAATCTACCTCGTCAAGTTCATTGTCTTTTGTGAATGCCTCAACGAGTGGACCTTTCTCCAGGATAGTAGCGACAGCGCTGCTAAACATATGCAAGGTACTCATTGTTCCTGTTCGCATAAGTAACATACGCAAACCTAACTCTAACATAGCACTGTTAATAATATCCACAGGATATTTCTTGGACAGTTCTGTGATAGGCTCACGCATTTCTTCTATACATTTAGTAAACATATCTTCTAGTTTATCTTTCTTCATAGTTGCTTTCCTTCATCTGTCTTTAATATTAAAGGTTGTTGTTCTAATGATGATGTAATAACTACATCACCACCCTTCTCTATAATCTTAAGATGATTATATTTATTCTCATCTACTGATTCATTATCTTTCATTTGTATTTTAAATGACTTAATAAATCTATGCATACGCATACGCAAAGCAAAGGTGTTGTCGCTTGGTATCTCTACCCTAGGTTCATCTGATTCAGATGTATCTAGATACTCAACTGCCCTATCTAATGCGTCTGAAATATCTGTCGACTGCAATAGGTTCTGCGTCTTCGGATTCCATGCCATTGGTAGCCTCCTCTTGTTGTAGTTCATAGTCGTCTTGGTCTAAAGTCAAATCATCTATGTTTACTTTTGATTGACCAGTTGGTATCTGTACTGAGTAGCCGTCCATTACAAAGTCTCCTTCATCCAGGATATCTTCATCTCTTGGCGTTGCTTCCCGCAAACCTACACCCTTACTCCATTTACTTTTCTTTTTCTTTTTCATAATCTTTTTTCCTTACAAATATATAAACTGTGAAACATAGAAAACCGAACGTTACTATGTTGGGGGCAAAGAAGAAACTCAAAGCTCCCATAATATAAAATCCATACACACATATGTATGTTACCAATCCACCGAGTGTTGCCATTCTTGGTATCCTTTCTCCTCAATAATATTTCTTAGTGATAGCTGTGAATCTGCCACAGCACCACGATTACAGTTAACAAACATCAACGCATTAGTGATGTCGCCTTCTTCATTAATAATATCTGCGATGTGTGGTGTGTAGTTCGCATTGGTTTCCATTTGATTAATACATTCCACTGCTCGTACATCACACTCATACAGATGCCCTTTGATTGACTTACCTTCTGCTTGTCCATAGTCAAAGAACACAATAGGAAATGCGTCAGCATAATCCCTCATCTGAAACACCGAGTGTATGGTATAGTATTCTCCCATAAACTTGGATCGCTTTGTCAGTTCCTCAAGTCTGCCCCCTTTCTTTAGTGTACCATAAGTAAACAACCTTGTATTATATGGTGTCGATTGTAGTCCTTTTGCCATTTTCGTACTGCTCAATTCTTCCTCCTTCAAGATGTTGTATTTCTGTTATACAATTAGTAGGGATAACTGCACCCCCACCACCTGTCTTACTCTCCTCATCATAAGATGAGATAGTCACAATCTTACCACCGAAGTCTGTAAGTATCCACCCCACAGTTTCGACAGGTCTTAATTGTTGTTGCCT
>JAAGZO010000267.1 GCA_024206195.1 bacterium
AAGTCTGCGGTCCTGCTCTCCATAGATCATATTATGGCTGCTTTTGATGTTATTGAGTGGGATTTCATCAAATTAGCCCTACAGAGTTATGGTCTTGGGCCAAATTTCATTTACTGGTTTTCTATAATTTATAGGGAAGCAAAATCATCTGTACAAGTCAATGGTTTCATTTCTGCCCCTTTTGGAATAACAAGGGGTATCTGCCAGGGATGCCCTTTGTCTCCTTCGTTGTATGTGCTAGTTGCCGAGGCTGTTGCCAATTACATTAGAAAGGACCCCTTAGTTGAAGGATTAATACTTTTTGGTCAGGAATATAAACTTAGCAATTTTGCAGATGATACAAATATATTCCTTTCCTCTTATCAGTCAGTCCTCCGAGTTTTGCAGATATAAAAGGATTTTGAAGAAGCCTCAGGTGCCACCTTAAAAGTGCCAGAAACGCAGATCCTTCCTTTAGGCGAGGCAAGGGAACTGCAAGTACCAGATTTTGTGAAACCCTTTTTAGTTGAGGAGCTCAAAGTCTTCGGCTTTTGGATATCTGCCAGAGGGTTTGATATACCAGAAAACTGGCAGGAAACCTTGGATGCTCTCTCATTAAAAGAATATAAAGTACCATCTGCACAACTGTCCGTCTATGGGAAAATCGCTACTTTTATGACCTACACACTTAGTAAAATGTGGTATCGAGCCTTCTTAATCTGACCATCAGAGGATGTAATTAAAGTAGTGGAAAAAGTTATTGATATTACCTGTGGTACCCCTCTTTAAAAAACAGGATTAGGAAGGGGGTCCTAAAACTACCAAGACAGGATGGGGGCATAGCCTACCCTGACATTGATATCAAAGTAACAACTTTTTGACTGGAGTTACTTATTAGATGCTTCAGAAATGGGCATCAGAGCTGGCACGAGATTTTTGATCACAATAGAGAGTTTACTAAGACAATCACTAAACCACTATTGATGTTGGCCAATATACCACGGATTTATAAGGACCTGGAGTTATCTGCAAGAAGATATCAGGTTTTATGTACATGGGATAATTTAAAATTTTGGGGGATTTATTTCCCCATAAAATTAAAGTGCGTGACATTTATAGAACAATAGTTAAAGATGCCTTTTTGTTCGAAACACAGGCGTCCATTGGGTTCTGGGTTGATCTCTTGCAAAATCCATAGGCTATATTAGTTTCAAGGGAACTTGGAAGGTCTGTAAAACAGCCTTTGTTGATGGCTACACTTGTTCTGTTCATTATCAAGTAGTCCACAAAGCGCTCGGTACCAGGCATAAACTGTCACACATTGTACCTGGAATGAGCCATTTTTGTAAAATTTGCCCTGGGGAAGCAGAGGATGTTCCTCATGCCCTGATCCATTGCAAAAGAGCAGTGGATGCTTGGCGTAAATTGGACCCCCTTTGGCATTCAATTACCGGATCTAATTTGACAATGGAGGATAAGATTCTTGGCGAAATTTATATACGAAATTCTGGTAAGGTTTGGTTTAGGAATGTTTTGATACAACTTATGCAAAGATCTATATGGCATACTAGGAAT
>JAAGZO010000021.1 GCA_024206195.1 bacterium
GATGCTTATTCAAAGCCTTAGAAGCATAAGCAACAGGATGATCTTTCTTATCCTTATCCTTATGGGAAAGTACACAACCAATACCACTAGTGGAAGCATCACATTGAAGATAAAAGGTATTTGTGAAATCAGGAAAAGTCAAAACAGGAGCAGTAGTCAATCTTTTCTTAAGAGTTTCAAAGGTAGCTTGACAAGCAGAAGTCCAACGGAAATTATCAATTTTCAACAAGCTATGCAAAGGAGAAGCTATGGTAGCAAACTGAGAAATATAACGTCTATAATAACTTGTGTTCGGGAGCGACTGACAATTGATGATATCCGGCACGAAGATCCAAAGTTGAAAAGTATTTCGCGTTCCCTAGGGAATCCAAAAGCGTAGTGATATTAGGAAGTGGATAAACATCCTTAGCAGAGACTAAGTTAAGCTTCCAATAATCTACCACTAGATGCATAGACTGGTCTTTCTTAGAGACAACAATAACTGGCACAGCCCAAGGGCTATGCGATGGACGAATTACTCTGGCATTTTCCAAGTCCTTAATCTGTCTTTCCAATTCCTGGCAAAAAGCAACGGGTATGTGATAAGCTTTCTGACTAACCAGGAGGTTAGTTCCTGTTTCGATTCGATGAAAAAGGGTAGTACATGTTCCTAACTGTTTGTCGGAAAAGGCAAACGTGTGAC
>JAAGZO010000268.1 GCA_024206195.1 bacterium
AATTCCGCCTTCAGCAGACCCACCTTTTCTAAACATGGGTCTTTTGTATAAGTTATTCATTATGCTCCTCTAATTGCTCCCATCATGTCACCATAACCGGTCATCAGTCCTCCAGCAACACCAGCTATTCCCAACGCATTCTGCAACGGCGTAGGGTTAGGTGTTACCATAGATTGATATTGTCCCGGTGCACCAGATGCAATACTTGCAATTCCAGATCCAAGATAACCTAGTCTTTCATATGGCTCGTAAGCTTTTAATCTTTCTGCTTCTCTTGTAGCATCTAAGCCTGCCTGTTCTTGTGCTTGTTGAATCGCGCCCGCTGATCCTAAAGTAGCAATGTCTTGTTGATATAATCCTGGAACTTGTTGAGCTAGTCCTTGTTGATTTTGTCCTAATTGCATTTGTTGACCAAAAGCTTGGTTAGCTAATTGATTAGCTTGAGTGAAACCTTGTTGTAATAATCCTGATTGTAGTAATGCTCTGTTCATGTCAGATTTGTTTTGGTATTGTGCTCTCATAACACCTTCACGACCACCACCTAAATTTCCAGACATAGCTGCTTGTTGACCTATACCTGTTAGACCAGCTGCTGCTTGTGTGTCATACTCTGCAAGTGTTGCATCGATTACATCTTGTTGATATGGCGACATAAAAGGTGAATAAGCTCCTGCTCCTGATAAACCTGCAGCTGCAGTATCATAGGCTCCTGCTTGTGTTATATAATCTTGAAATGCTCCGATTCCTTGTTTGGGAGTCGTTGCCATTTTGTATGCATCAAGTTGCGCTTTGTCTTGACCAGCAACTTTAGGTGCAAATAAACCTGTGTTTAATGGTGCTGCCGTTGTTGCTGTTAATTGTGTTCCATAATCTTTTTGTAGATCTTCTACATATTGTGGTGGGAGTGCTTGTGTTTGTTGTACAGCCATTATATTACCTCGCTTAATCGTTCTGATGTTTCAAACATCTGTTGTGCGCCAGCCATACCTTGTGACTCCTCAGACACTTGTCCGCCAGCTTCTAAATTTTTCATCATGTTCTCCATAACTTCTGCTCCCTTATCTATATCTCCACCACCTGCGTTTCTAACAGCATCTGCGGTAAATACAAACTCATTTACACTTAATCTTGCAGGAACATCATCTGCTTTTTCTTTTGCACCAATAGGTACAAATCCACCTTCAGCTCTGTAATCTTTTTCCATACCACCAAGGTCCATTAATCCACCTTCGGCTCTACCTATTCTACCGCCCATAGCAAA
Organism: bacterium; assembly: GCA_024206195.1. The sequence goes on from JAAGZO010000268.1 coordinate 1,262, forward strand.
TTGAGATAAGTCTTTGGATTCTCTTTTTCCTAAGAAAGGATACTTAGATCTAAGTGCTGATAGTTTTTCACCTGATGGATCTTTAAATGCTTCTATTACTTCTGTTCTAATACCTTCTACATCTAAACCTTCACCTCTTTGCATGTCTTGTAATTCTTCTGG
>JAAGZO010000269.1 GCA_024206195.1 bacterium
TAACACAGCTAACTTCAAACTCACTGCTATTCTGAATAATGTTCATATCTCAAAACAGACATGGAAAATAATTTACTCCACTAAGGAGGTTATAATCCGTTAGAGTTCAGAAATCCTCCTGCAAATAACCAACCAAAACTTTTGAATTGCTAATCAAGTCGAATCTCAGTGCGCACCACCAAATGTTAAGATTGGGATCTGTGAGCAGACCACAACCTAATGGTTGGGTTGGTACCACAGCATAGTCTTTAAAAGAGAGCACCCTGGAAAACCAAGACCAATCCAATAGCATAAGATCTTGACCCGACTGAGATAAAGCAAAACAAAAGTAATGCTTGACTGCCTAGTGCTCAAAAAGTTCCGTACTCTGCGACCATAGAGAATAGAATGAAAGGTTTATTCGAGAATGCACGCATGATAGCAAATGTATGGTAATGGAGAAGTGAGACTACCCTCATCAAAGATAGTTCAAATGTCTAATAAGTGCCGTGGAGCTCTCTCCTGGCTCAGCCA
>JAAGZO010000270.1 GCA_024206195.1 bacterium
ACAACTTGGTTTCTAGCCTTTCCAGTAACTCCAGACAAATCAACTTTAGAACTTTCCTTCGCTGGGGAATAAGAATTGTAAATTTCACATTCCGGTAAAGACATATAAACTTGTCGTTTATCAGTCTTCACCGAATTAGTATTAACTATAGGCAGACGAGGAATCAGGGGCTTTTCAGCTACACGGATTCTTTGCAAAAACAAAGGAAGTAAAGGCAACTGCACTTCTTCAATCTTAACATCTTCAGCTTTTGGAGGTTCATCTTCTGAATCTTCATCATCATTCAGAAATTCAAGCTTTACATCTCCATTTTCATCCCATACATCTTTTCCAGTGATTGTAGTCAATTGAAATCCAAGATTAAACAAATCGTATATCTTCTAATAGTTACCGGGGGTAATTATTTTTTCATAGATGTTTTTGACCGGGTAACTATTGGAGATGGGTAACTATTGGAGACAGGTAATTAATTATTTGGCTACCAGAAATGAGCCAAACAACGAACCAATTCTAGCCAAATCAGATATCAAAATCATATCAGCCAAACATTGGAAAACATTATCAACCTAGTTAAAGAACTTTATTCTTCTTGTTCATTATCTTGAT
>JAAGZO010000271.1 GCA_024206195.1 bacterium
CACACTTTGGTATACACTACGTTAGAGAAGCGCGAGATATTGATTAGAATCCGCCGGGGAGACCCCCTGAACGGTTACTGCAACAGTTCTTTCAATTGTACAGGCTGTGACACAGGATCATGTTATTGCGAGTGACATTGTTGGAATCGTTTGTCCAATTTATATGTACAATATCCCATTAATGGTTGTTGATTTCATCAAAAAGATAAAAAATGCTCACTATCTCTTTATGGTGTTTGCAAGTGGTGGAGAATCGGGCAGTGTGATAAAAGTGGCACAGAAATTATTCGAGTCTCAAAATATGACATTAGCTTCCGCATTTAGCATCACAATGCCAAGCAACTATACACCGTATGGCTCTACACCAGAAGAAAAGCAGCAGGAACGTTTTCGCAATGCTGAGAAAAAGATCGAAGAGATCGTAAAGGTTGTTGTTGCAAAAGAAAAGTATATTGAGGAGAGCGATACAAGTTTCTTTAAAACGCACATATATCCTGGACTTCTCTATAAATTGGGGTATCGCTATATTCCTATGATGGGCAAATCTTTTCTTGCAGATGAACAGTGCAATGGCTGTACTATCTGTCAAAAGATCTGCCCGGTACATAACATTACAATGGTGGATGAAAAACCTCAATGGAATAGTCATTGCCAGCAATGCTATGCGTGTCTACAATGGTGCCCGAAAGAGGCTATTCAATATGGTGCAAGGACTGCCGGTGTTAAACGATATCACCATCCAAATGTTACTGTGAAAGATATCATTCATTCCTCTTCTGAAGAGTAACGCATTTCGTTGGTAATTAGGTAGTGTCCCTGGATAATTGAGATAATTGTGGCATACTATAGGCAAAATCATCATGGAAGGTGGAGGAAAAAGATGAAGCAGATAGTAAGCCTAACCGTAACGTTATCGTTGATTTTTGCGTTTTGGA
>JAAGZO010000272.1 GCA_024206195.1 bacterium
GTTCCTCAAACCGTAACAATGCTAAAAACAAGACTTACATGAAAAAGTGAAATAGGTTTTGTTCCTCAAAGCGCAACAAAGCTAGAAACAAGACTCACATGAAAAAGTGAAATATGTTTTGTTCCTCAAAGCGTAACAAAGCCAGAAAAAAGCCGTCCTAACAGGAAATCTGTTCCCAAAGGCCTTTTAAAAAAAACATATTCCGCGCCCTACATATTGCCCCCTCCCATGATATGTATTGGAAACTGCAGTGTTAGTCAAAATTCAAACTCCAAATATCAACTTCTTCCCTGCGGTGATTTCTGATGCACATATACTAATAATTTTTCACTTATTCCTGTATCTTTATTTTCCTCATTTTGTTTCAGCATGGCTACTCCTTTTTTATATTTTGACTGAAGCACAATTATGCACCAGTTTTATATGACTGAGAAAACTTACACCGGTAATTGACATGGTTGTGGGTCATTAATGCGTGGTGGTGGTTATTTTAGCAATGCAGTTCTGTTGAGTGAAGATCACCTGGAACTGATGTTCATGTTGAGTCAATGGTCATCTGGAAATGAACAAATAATGAAGATGGAATGACCACAAAGAAATCTCCATTGTTTATACAAGGTAAACAAGTATCAGGGCGTGCAAACGCCAATGGGCCGCCGGCCCACACACTGGCTGTGCAGACGCGCGCGGCTCATCAAGAATTCATGGAAATACATCAAACTACATTGATACTTCTGCTGTTAAATGTACTGTTCATTATAATGTCATTCTCCTTTAATTCACTGGTTGTTACCTAAAAGAACTCTACTGAATGGTTGTACCGTCAAATCTCTCTGTTCTAAGGAGCTGCAACCCCTCCGATCTCTCTCATCATCATCTCACCTCATCGCATCCTGTCTTACCTCATCCATACTACGAAGCAACTCTCTCATCTACGCCTCAACTCTCATCTCTTCTGAACTACATTGTCATCATCTCTCATCTCTCATCTGACCTACGCTTCTCTACATCACATCTTCAACTTCTGCTCGCGCATTGGTAGCAGAGAGTGGTTACAGGGTCGACACCTCCTCTGAAGAGTTTCCTGTATGCTGTTTCAAGAA
>JAAGZO010000273.1 GCA_024206195.1 bacterium
CCCTGTGGTCTGAATGTTTGAGGAGAATGTTCCACTCCATGCGTCATCTGACTCAAGGTTGATGGTCTTGAACAGCTTATTCTCAAGAGGTGAATCATTAAATATACTCGTTATCTGTGAGCTATACTGCGTGTCATAATAGTTATTCCTAAGTTCATTGGTGTTGTGTCTCCATATGTTACCACCCTTGAATGAGTACAGGTAGTTATTCATCCCTATCATCATTTCAGGTATGTATGAGTAGAATGATGGGAATCCCTTTGATGATTCGCTATATGTTAGTGTGTATTCTCCTGTTAATCCTGCCATGTCTCTTAACTAAAATAATCATAAATAATATACATATATTCTTCTGTTCCCGATATAGGAGCTGTGTCCCCTTTAAATATAGGCGAAGAGCCTGTCACTGTTAAAACCTGTAGGTTGGGGTCTGTAAGTAGCGAGGTGTATCCCGCTAAACTGTTAGGGTATGGAGTATTACTTCTACAGAACATTAACCTATTTGATGCAGAACGATATCTATAATTATCTCCCGGTTCTATCTTATTGCTAATTACCGACAGAACGTCTCCGTTGTTAGGTATTATACCTCCACCTTGAGGAGCAGTAATAGATGTGTAGTCTGTTAGTACGGGTACTGTAGGAGTTGGAGTTCCTATATCAAAAGCAACTTTCCTTGATTGTAGTGGAGATAAATATACAGGAGGTCCCGCATCTGTCCATTGATATTCATTATGAATAAAGCTACCCGCATCGTCAGGCTTGGTAACACAAAATGTTACAAGAGTTATCTCTTGTGCTGCAGGACACCCTACCGATATATCAAGGACAACAGTCTGCTTTCCTCCGGGGACCGATGCAATAGGAGTCAGTGTTATTATAACATCATCATTAGCAACAGAGTCTTTAGAAAAATTAATTACTCCCGAACCTGTAGCCGGTACATTTGTAGTAGATGGAGTATAGTCCTCTGATATATTTATAGAACCCGCAGGGTCAGAAAAAGATACAATGTTATATGATATCTCACACGTTCCAACCGTATTACCTAAATTCACCGTAAACGATTCAGGGCTAGCTGCTGTAACTGTAAGCCTTCTCTGAACACCACAGTTTACAACAACAGGCTCTATTGGTATCTCTGTGTCATTTGATGATAGTACATACTCATTCATATATGGGTCGAATGCTCCAAGCTTCTGCGTATCAATCTTTCCTAAGAACAAATCCCTAAACCATGAACGCATCCCTAGCTCAGATATGACCGTAAGATTCTCTCCCTTACCAATCCCTCGTAGCTGTATTACAGCACCACGCTTAGCGTCTGTAAAGAACTTGTCGTATCCATACTGCACAAAGCTCTCAGGGTTCTGACTGATGCCATACTCCTCAATCCTTGCAATCTGCTGACCTAATACCTCAGGAACTGAAGTGACTGCACTCCCACCTGCGGCATCTGACAACAGGTTCTTGCCTTCCTGAACGTATGATATCTTATCCTCCTGTAGTGTGAGTATGTCAGTATCTCTACCTGAGAGTATCTGTATTGCTCCAAATGACTCCTCAAGGTTTTTAAAGTTAAGTAGACCCAAGTTAAACTCATTGAGCTTATTGACATTTGTCTCAGTATTAAACACACCGCTGTATGTAATTCCTGCAAACCTATCAGCCTCCTTATAGTCCTCAGCAGATGTGCTAAAGAATCTTTCTCCCAAGTCAAAGGCTTTACCTTTTATTGAGTCACGTATCCGATAGCTCTCTACACCATTACCAAATGAATAG
>JAAGZO010000274.1 GCA_024206195.1 bacterium
GAGATAATCATGAATAAACTAGAATTACACATTGGAGACGAAGACCGAGTTTTCTTTGTCGGAGACATCCACGGAGAAATCACTAAACTAAACGAGAAGCTAGAGGAGGTTGGTTTTGACAAAGAGTTAGACACTCTTATCTCGGTTGGTGACTTGATTGACCGAGGAGAGGATAGCTTGTCTTGTCTATCCCTCATTCAAGAGCCTTGGTTTAATTGTGTACGTGGTAATCATGAACAAATGATGGTAGATGCAGTGCTTCACAAAAAGATGTCCTACGTGTCCCATTGGGTACAGAATGGAGGTGGTTGGTACTTTGTTTTAAACCAAGAAGATAAGATGTATGCTGATGACTTAGCAAAACTTCTAAAATCTGAAACACCTTATGCGATAGAGTTGCACCATAAAGGCAAGAAAGTGGTTGTGTGTCATGCAGACTACCCTGAGAATAAGTATACAGGTGAAGTTGAAACAGACCACCTTTTCAATATTGTTTGGAACCGTAGTCGGATTGAAAATTACAATAAAACTGGGAAGATGGGTAAGATTGAAGGTGCGGACATGTTTGTGTTTGGTCACACCCCTCTTCGCAAACCAACAGTTGTAGGTAATTGTGCTTACCTTGATACAGGTGCTGTGTTCAACAAAGAGTTAACAGTGGTTAGCTTTGATGAGTTGTTTAGCTTAAAATGATTATTGACACAAATAAACTATTGACACCATCCACCTAACACATTACACTGTGCAAACAAATTGAATGTTGTTGAAATTAATTAGGAGAAACGATTATGTGGGCTAAGCTAGAGAACTTGACAAAAGCTGTACACAATGAAGAGTGGCTTATTCAATATAAAGAGATACTAGGTAAAGATTACAAAACTTCTGAAGTTTGCAACGTAGAGGAGGTTGCTGTACATTTTGGGTGTGGCTCGTACTTGAGCTGGTCTTATAGTAATGTTGAAGACTGTATCTGTTGTGATTTTTATGCTGATGATACAGGTATTGTCGATGTACAGAGTTTAGAGGAAATGCGTGAAGTTATACATTCTGGTAAACAATACCTGTCTGTGTACGGAATTACCGATCTTGGGGCGGAAGAAGACGAGGTACTAGACATCCTGTTCTCCAATTACCCAGAACTTCTTCTCTTAGGGGAAGATAAGACAACAGAGTACATTCTTAACTTAGAGATCGTAGAAGAAGGTGTAAGATTCCATAAGAACGGCGGTTATCGGGGTAAAGAGATTGTGGGCGAGAGTGTTGCTGAGAGTCCCTCAGATGAGTATTTAATGTTTAGTGTTTACAGAATCAAACAGGAATTGCAATGATTGAATTAAACGGAAAACCTAAGACTCAGATTAGGTTTAACGGAGGAATTTAGAGGGGCGATGGAATGAAAAAACTTTTTAAGGAACTGAGGTCACTTATTTTTCCTAAACTTAGGATTACAGAGGAAACTGTAACAAAGGAATTGATACTCGGTGGTAAATTGATAATGACAAACAAGAATTTCACAACCTGGTACGGTGGAATAAACCCGAGAGTAGAGGATCATGAGATAACGATCAGTGAAAGGGATGGTGGAGTTATGAAAGATTTTGATTTTACAACATACTCGCAAGGTTTAATTGCAGAGGGTCGCGATGTGTTGATAAGGAAATATTATACAAAAGAAGAAAAACTTTTATAAACAAAAAGCCCTCCACAGCGATGTGAGAGGGCTTCTATTCATCACCTATACAATGTATCAAACTTACTCCTATCTCTTCACCACGTGCGTTACAGGAGGTTTTAGAGGGATATATATAGGCACCGCCTTAACTCCAATTCCATATCTTCAATAAACCCCAAACATAAATAAACAAGAACATGTTGAATAATCCTCTCCAACTCTTATCCCCGTAGTACTTCTTTCTATTAGATATTATCATTGTAAGACATAAATTATGGATAAGTTCTAACTTCAAACTTTCACTATAGAACATAGCGTATTCTGTATAGGGGTGTATGTAGACAATGTTAAGTGCTCCAACCAGATAATACCCTAAAGAGCAAAGTAAAACACATAACCGTTGTTCATTGGTAGTGCAATACCCATAACTAACTGTGAATAAGAGTATGTATACCAACGGAAGGGCTAGATGAGTTGTGTACAGCACTTCATTCAAACCGTAAGGTGATATTACTGCGTAGAGTACAGAAGAGAGATGATAACTAAGTAGTAAATACAAACCCACCATCTTACTCTTATAATCACCAAGTATGAACATCGCCCCTGCAACAGCTAAGTACTCAACGCTGTAATTACTATAACTATCTATTAGTCTCCTCCTCGCCTATCACCACTGCCTGAACGCCGTTCTGTCATTTTTTCAAGGTATTGGAGAATACGTTCTTCAAATCTGTGAAACTTGGTGTCAAGTAAATGATCAAGTTCCTCCCGTGTGACAGAGGTAGATTCTAGTTTAATCACCTGCTCTCTTAATTGAACTTGCCTATCTTCAATCTTGTCATCACGTTCCTTACTACGTTCTTCTACACGTTCCAAATCTACCTTTAATTGTTCTACCTCCTTCTCTTTACTTCTTACATTGTTCTTGTATAAGTAAGTGACATACCCTATGATAAGCATAAGACAGCCACCAGAGAAGCTTAACGCTAATTTAAGCCATTCCAATGTCGTTACTCCGATCTTGTATTGTGAATAATACATTATAGCATATTGCTTAAATATTAACAATATAATACTTGACAAACTAGAAAGTTTATGTTTGTATTACATAGGATTACAAAAGGAGAAAGAACTATGAAGATTAGGAAAGTGTTGTTAGTAGGTGTGTTGAGTGTTATGAATATTGGGTGTGCCATTGCTGAAGATGTTCACCACACAACAGACGATATGTTACCCGGTTATGTTTGCACCACTAAAGAGCAAATGGATAGAGTTATTAATGTAAGTAAACAAACAGGGTATAATACTGGATTCTATGAAGCTAAGCGTAAAATGGTTGAAATATTGATTGACAAGATTAAAGATGGGTGTGAGAATGTTGGTAGTGGAAATGAGTTACGTATTTCCGAAGATTTGGTTTTGATTTGTAAATAAGGGGTAACAATGAAAACATACAGCGGGTACTCTGAGGTGCATCATCAACCGTAAATACATAATAAAAGTAAACACAGAGAAAGATGGTGCTATGTACTGGACACTATCGGGCTCTACACTTGACATTGAAAAGGCTTATGCATTCACAGATGAAACAATGCCTGATTTCTACAAGCAAAGTGCTGAGCAACCTTTCATAGAGAAAATTTACATTTAAACAAAAGCCCCTACACTTTCGTGAGGGGCTTCATCCTATTTACTACTTTCTAGTTTCTCTACACGGTGTTCTAAAATAGATAATCGGGTAACA
>JAAGZO010000275.1 GCA_024206195.1 bacterium
AAACGCAAGATTTACACCAATCATAAACATCACGGGTCATTCCATCCCAAAAATAACGTTGACGGATTCGAGCAAGAGTCTTAGTAGTCCCTAGATGACCAGCTAATAAATCATCATGCAGACTTCGCATTACAGCGGACTGCAAAACAGCGGGAATGACAATAAGATCGATTCATCGAATACGTCTAGTTTCAGGTCCTAATGGCAAATGATAAAGAGTTTCTCCAACCAACTTATAGTCTTTAGAAGCAAGACGAAGTTTTTCGGCAAACTCATCATTGTCAGGTAACACTTTCGACACAAGAAATTGATATAAGGGTCCTAAGATTGGATCTTCACGCTGGCACTTTATTAGATTTTCCAGCGGATCAAAAGGAACGGACGGCGTTGCGATGGTTGGCTTTTCAGCGGACAAAGCGGCACAAATAGACGGTTCTTCAGCAAAACTTTCCTTATCCTGGTAATTAGGGTCTTCAGGAATTCGAGATAACGCGTCAGCGTTTCGATTCGCACGACCACTGCGATATTCAATATCAAAGGTATATTGTTGCAAATAAGCAATCCAACGGGCAAAACGTCCAGTAGGATTTTTCATATTTTGCAAATACTTGAGCGGTGCATGGTCGGTCTGAATAATGAATTTTCGGCCATATAAATACGGACGAAAATATTCAACTCCGAAAATGATAGCTAACAGTTCCAATTCAATGATAGAATAATTTTTCTGATGCTTATTTAAGGCTTTAGAAGCATAAGCAACAGGATGATCTTTCTTATCCTTGTCCTTATGAGAAAGGACACAACCTATACCACTGGTTGAAGCGTCACACTGAAGATAAAAGGGTTTCGAGAAATCAGGAAAAGTTAATACAGGAGCAGTAGTCAACTTTTTCTTAAGGGTTTCAAATGCAGCTTGACAAGCAGACGTCCAATGAAAATTATCAGTTTTTAACAAACTATGAAGAGGAGAAGCTATTGTGGCAAATTGACAAATATAACGTCGATAATAACTAGCCATT
>JAAGZO010000276.1 GCA_024206195.1 bacterium
GTTTACATATGCTATCCTCCAGTTAAGTACATGGGTTTGCGTAGTTTAGTTTCGCAAAGGCTGAGAACATCCGGCCAGCCTCTGTCTTAAAAGTAATCATATATCTATGCTTATTTCTGTGCTTGATTGCAGCTTCTCACATTCCATGAACAAACACTAGTAGTAAACTGGGTTCTGATGTTCTATTACTTATCCAACCTAATAGGGATATCATTGTCTTCTACTTAAACCGGTCGAATCATGAGTTATTCCCAAGTTTTATACTACTAATTCAGATACTTCACTGCATCAACGCCTGTAGGCAGTACGGGTTTCCAAACTTTGTGTTTCTGTCTTTTAGGGGCTCTGGGTTCTTACTACTAAACTCTTCTCCGACGTTTACCCAAGATAGGTTATTATGCTTACGCTTGGTCTTGATTTTAAGAATCACTAGGTTGAGTTAATAATTTCTTAACCCAAGCTTTCCTTTTGGCTTTATCGTTCTTGATAAAGATGCTTCTATGTTAAGTAAGGTTGGCATCATGCACAGGTAATGTGCCTAACCCTTAGAACTCCTCTCTTAAGTCTTGAGGTTTACTAAATGCTTCCATCAGTTGGCATTACTCCTCTTCTACTAAGTCCATCCTGACCAGCCTCTTTTGTCTAACTAAAGGTGCAGCTCGCTTAACAGCTACCTTTTTATGCTTATCTAGTTCTTATATTTCGTAGTTGGACAAGCTTAGTGGAGCTAATCTAGTCTGCAACACTTAGGGTTTATCTTTGCATAGCTTCTCTAATCGAGGTCTTCCTCTGCCTCTACCCGGCATAACTGTTTTGGGTATTGTGGCAGATTACAATACCTTCTTAGGTCTACCCCTCTTTTTGGCAATCACAGGGTCTGACAATGTCATTCCTACCTGCATATAGATCAATGTGTTTGTAGAGAAGTCCACATTCACTTCTACTTAAGGGACTTACTCTTTAAGTGCTTGCCATTAAGTTCCTAGTTCCTGAAGCTTCAGGTTAATCATATCACAGGAACCCATATCTTAATTGGCTTGTATCAGACTTTTGAATTGCCTTAGCTATGTGAATTATTCGCCTACAACCTAAAGTTAGTTATGAA
>JAAGZO010000277.1 GCA_024206195.1 bacterium
AAACAGGAGAACCTCTAGTTAAGATAGGGGAAGAAATTAGCCGTAAGTTGGCATACAAACCCGGTAGTTATTTTGTTAAGGAATATATACGTCCCAAATATGCATCTACACAACGTTCTGAAAATGGCATTAAAATAATGGAAATGCCTGACGGTATATTGCCCAAGTGCCGTGCAGATGAAAGTCTTCTTGCTAATATAATTACCATGAAATTTGCAGACCATCTTCCCTTGTATCGTATTAGTGAAATTTTTCGAAGGGATGATGTCCATGTTACTCGTCAGCTGTTATCAAAATGGTTGTTACGTATAGGAGAGCAATTATCTTCTTTATATGATGTCATGTTTGAGCAGATTATTAAAAGCGGTAGGATTTTTGTTGACGAAAGTCATGTAAATCTTTTAATTCCAGGTAACAAGAAAGTCCACCAAGCTTACATGTGGGTATATGTGGGAGGACAAGGATCAGATCCACCCTACAGGCTGTATGATTTTTGTTTAACTAGAAAACACGAAAATGCTTTTAATGCTCTGCAGAATTATCAAGGTTTTCTGCATTCGGACAAGTATGGCGCTTACGA
>JAAGZO010000278.1 GCA_024206195.1 bacterium
ACATTCTGAAGATGAATCTTTGGAACAGGTCCAGTTGGAGTTATGATTTGTTTAATAGGAGATCCAGGAAGTGAAACTTCCGAACTGAGTTTCCATTTCAAAGGTTTGATAATAAGAGTTGTCTTGAAATTTGCAAACGGATTCTTTAAAGCTTCTGATACAGTTTCATGAGGAGTAGGGAAATTTATTAGTTGTTTACATTCCCTTCTCGTCTTTTAGCTTCTTCAGTTTCTTTCTTCTGAGTAAGTGCTTCTTGTAGATATGGAGTTATTTTGTTCTTGAATAGAGAAAAGTAATTGTAAGTGCTTCTTTGCATTAGCACATGGACCACAAATTGAGCTAAACTCATCCGTTTAAAGGTCCAATTAATACAAGAGACATCCAAACGAGGTCTGGCGCTTCATTCAGCCAGAATCATTCTCGAAATTGCATCAAAAATTGGTACAATTTCTGACCAGGCAACAGAGAAAATGTCAATTAAAGTTCGGGCTCTGAGATGGTCAACCTTGTTAAGGGTACCCTTATGAAGATTGACGTACTCAGTGCAAGTATCCATATATTTTCTCCAAGCAGGTTTGACTAAATCGCGAATTCTTGCTCATTCT
>JAAGZO010000279.1 GCA_024206195.1 bacterium
AAACCTTTTCCCAAATTTGCAATAGCTTTAGGTACATCTGCCAAAACTTGAGCAGGTGTAACTTCTTTCCATGAGTAGAATACTACTCCTTCTTGTCCGGGTGTACCAGAAGAACAAGTAGGTCGACCAGGATTCACAGAGTCACAGCAAAATGGATAGGAACTATAATTTTTGTTTTTGCATACGTTATCAAGTTCACCCGGGGTATTTTGGTCTGTTTTAGCATCCCCACATCCACAGTATTCTGACTTAGTAGGACAATCTAATTTAGAGTTATCAGTACCTTCGTATTTAAAACAACCGGTAAGTTCTTCAGAAAGCATCTTGAGAGCAATAATTATTCCAATAACAGTTCCCAGTGCAGCTATTAATTTGGCAATAGCACCTTTGTATTCCCATAATTTTTGTACTAGACTTTTTGACGTGCCAGTCTTAGCTTCCAATTCCGTATCTAATTCAGTATTATTACTTCTAGATTCAGTTTCATCATTAAACTTTTGTCTAGCTCTTTTAATTGATTCTTCTGTGTCATCTGTGACAATAGCCTCTGCCAAATTTTCTCCTGATTGGGTTTGTGCAGCCTCGTTCTCCTCAAATTCGTTACCCCCAACTTTTTTTCCAATCTTACTTACAATTTCCCCAAGTCCTTCAAACAATACTTTATAAGTATTAGCTACTCTTGTTAGAGGATCGTTTGTTTGTACCGGTTTAATCTTTTTTATATCTGAAATATCTTCCTTTAAAAGTGAGGTGATCTTAGTTAGTGCTGTTTCTATCTCTTCGTCAGAGAGTGGAGTATCTCCTGATAACTTCGATAATTTATTGATTATAATTTTATCATATTCTATTGCTGCATCCTCAGCAGCTTTCAATTTTGCGGTTATTTCTTCCTGGATACCATCTCTTAGAGCTTTATTTAACCCATCTTGTGCTGTATTGAAGTCACCAGCCTCATCTGTATCTATTACACTTTCTGAAGTCTCTTCAGATATTTCTATTGATTCTTCTGCCATTGTATTTATTCTAACTCAATATTATTCATCGTTAAGACTTATTTTTACTATTGAATGGTGAAATAATTAGGTCTTGTATAGCGTCTAGGACACCAGTTTCCTTGAGTAAGAGAAGGAAGAATATTACCACTACAAATATAATCCCAGTCATCTGAATTTTCTTAATCGTTGACAGATAGGCATCTCTGCTAACTTTTGTTTGAGCTGTGATCTGGCTAAGTGCGTCAACATCTGTAGTCATAGAATCCTGTAACATTTGGTTAAACTGTGCATCTCCATTGATGACAGAGTCAAATTTAGCTTTTAGACTTGCTGTACGATTTTTTATTGATGTGATTTCAGTCCTTACCTTATCAGCATTTTTTCCTGCATCCATACCACTTAAAGCAATAGTAGAAGCCATGGATGTTATCATGATTGCTGGCATTATATACGGTAATGCTGCTGCTGCTATTGCTGCCATTTATGTTCTTAACAACATTTTTTCTTGATCAATATATAGAAGATGATAATAATTATAGAGATCATCATTACTGCGATGAACAAATTAGTTTCATTTAGAGAATCCCAAACCATTTCATTATTGAGATTGATTTGAGCCTTCATTGTATTTTGCTGAGTACCAATAAACTTGTATAGGCTCTTTACATCATCAGATAGAACTTTTATGGCTTGTAAACTCTCATTTGCTACCATGTTATTCATAATAGTTACATCCTGTGCTAGTTGGCCACGTAACTGAGCCATTGGGTCATATAGAGATCCCAAACCTACAAGAGAAGCTCCTCCATGAGCAAATCCTTTCATAAAGTCACCAAATCCCATGTGTGTATTTACTAACTGTGTATATAATCTAATTTTGAATTTTAAACAAAGAGGTCGGAAAAATTAGAATAAAGAATGAGGAAAAGAATATAGAATTATTACGACAAGTCAGAACTATAGGGACAAAGCAATGGATAAATATATGCTCCGTCCAAAAGATTAGTCGTCTGAAAATAAAAAGTATATTAAAATAAGAGAGTAATAGAGAAAATGACGCACCAAGTTCTACAAGCATTAAATACTACCTTTATGGTTCAAGAAACCGATGAATTCCTGAGAGATTTCTCTCTCATACAATTCGAAAACCAAACTGTTATCAATATATTTCGTACTCTATTGAGTGCAGGTCCACCAACTGTTGTACGAATTGGAGTTCCATCTGCGGTTGGGACAGTGTATAAACTGGGAAATGTAGCAGGGGTCCCTGCTTCCCTACGTAACAAGATACTCAAAGAGTCTCCGATGTGTCCTGGGGGGGATATGCCCAAACATCAACCCCTACTTGCTCAGCTCTGCCAAATGGCTAGGGAAGGTGACCTTATTTTTCGGTTTCCCAATACCGAGACAGGAAAGATGATTGTTTTAGCTCCGAATTACATACTTGAGGGAGTATGTGGAGTATTACTCAGTCGCCTATACCCATATACATCTACTTTCATGCAGGTTGTTGCTTTCCAATATGACAATGGCCCAAGTAAGTCAGTATTTACAGTACAAGAGCAACTAATTAACCTCGATGAAGTAATCGGAACAACCCCCTCTCTATGGCCGGAACGGGCTCCTGTAGCTAAGTATCACCCTGAGCTCGACTTCGCATTCGTTGTATTCCAGATTTCTCAGGGTCTTGCTACAGCGCAGCTGGCGTCACGATTCACTCATTATGACTTACATCAAGGTAACGTTATGGCACGTAGATGTACAAAAGAATCCGGACTCTCTCCGTGTGGGACTAGTATCTACGAGATTGGTAATGGGCAATATCTTTATGCCCGTAGGCCTGCGGATGCAGTCATCATAGATTATGGGCATATACGAATGGAAACTCAATATTCAGTTCTCCAGCCTAATATGTTTTTCGCAGCCTTTAACAGAGAAATCCTGGACTTTTACGCATTTAATCCCTACTATGACCTATTCTCATTCCTATTTACACAAGAAATGAAGGCCAAGCGAAGAGGAGGATCATTTCCCCACTGGCAAACTGCAGATGGTACAAAGGGTAATAGGCGTCAGAAAAAACTATTCAGTTTGTTATGGCGTGCATTTTTCAATACTTCGCCTGGGGCTAAAGAAAGACAGTTCATTAAAAATCTAATCGATCACATTCGGGATCGCCCCATGAACTGGCGTCCTATACCAGAACGTCTCGCCATGAAATGGACCGATCCGACCACAAATTTGACCTTCTCAAGAGCTTCTACACCTGAACAGTTCATGGTTAAGGTGGTAGAGATTATAAAGAGCCTTATACCTCGCTTCACTGGATCGACGTCCAACCCTGTTGATATCAATACCTACCTAAATGATAACGAGTATTATGTATCGAACCAGCTTATTAAGTTAGATACAGTCGGGTCCCCCACTAAGGTATACAACCTTCCACGTGACGTAATGAGACAGAAATTTTATAACTATAAAATTGACAATAAACCACTTGAAGTGCTACCTGGTATCGTAGGTGATATCGCGACTATCTCATATGAGAGGTGGAACTCTGCAGTACCGGTAGTTGCTGGAACTGTTCGATCATCTGTGTCTCGCTGTGCACCGGGAGTAGATTGGGCGACTTGGAACAAGACAGGGCGATCTAATAACCCTGCCAATCAGATGATCACTGTTGCAAAGATAGATGTGGCACGAGGGCTCAGAGAAGGATACAAGTTTAAGTTAGACTGTTGTAGGTTGGACCTGCGTGCCTACTTTCAAGATGTGGATGCGATTAGCTCTGGTATCGGCATCAATGCAGCCTTCTTTAAATTGGGTACAAGCTTTTTACCTATAGGTGAATTTCGAAACAAGGATTTAAGCAGTAACCTACAAATACCCCCAGAATACCTTGAGTGGTACGGTGTTGTAGCTGTAAAGGATAACGGTGAGCTCGTCATCGTCTCACCCAACCATGCCGGAGCATATCGTCAGATACTTACTTCTGGCCCCGTGTTAGTGGGATTTGATGCTTCCGCAAACGGAGGCGTCGGGGCAGTTCGTAACATGGTAGGTAGCGGTCTACCTTATGGAAGAGCAGGGACTTGGCCACGAAGAATAGAACTACGGAATCCTCGTTTCCAATGTACCATTCTTGGAGCAGGAGGATTGAATAATTGTAACACTATAAAACCAGGAGAGTTCTCACATGCTTCAAATCCTAATCCCAGATCTGCTCTAGGAATTAAGGCAGATGGAACAACATTGCTAGTTACGG
>JAAGZO010000280.1 GCA_024206195.1 bacterium
AAGAATTAATACATTATTAGGATAAAGACGCCGCTTACCTTGTGGTAATCGCAAGGCATCTGAAGAGTACTGCTGAGACGCTATGGGTCGGGGCGGGAACGGGTGTTCATAGCAAAGCGGCTGTCTCTTTATTAAATATTACACATGGTTTAAAATGAAAGAATAAATATGAACACAACAGAAGAGTTATGGGACTTAAAAGACTGGGCACCACATATGCACGGTGACGTCATGACTAGAAATAACAACATCGAAGCCAATAAAGAGTTATGCATGAAGTGCGAAGGGACCGGGAACATGGGATTCTCCATGTACATAAAGTGCGATAAATGTAAAGGCACCGGAATAAAGGAGTAACGAATGAAACTAAATGTATTCTCAATAGACTTTGAAGAACGCTTAATAACATTTAGAGTACCAACTGATATACTTAATAAGTCAAAATGGTGCTTTGGTGATAAGTGTGAAGTAGATCTATCTGAGCAAATTAATAGAGAAAGCAGCGAAGTAAAATGCACAAAGTGTGGTAACACGCGTAAAGAAGGAAAACCACCAGCAACTGGTCCTCACTGCAATGAATGCGGTGGAGCATTGCCAGAAGAGGAGTAACAATGAGATACAGAGTAGACAAGTTCGAGTATGCAGCCGGCCAAACCACGGCTAGTCACACTAAGTATATGGTATACGACACTAAGAAGAAGTACCATATATATGAGAAAGGTATACACTTGGACGCTGTTAAAATATGCAATGCCTTGAATACACAAAATCAGATGTTCGATATAGTATCTGAGATATACAAGAAAGCAAAGGAAGACAGTGATTAAGTGTGAAAAGTGCGAAAAAGAAGCAACTTTTACATCTCCAGATAATCTATGCGACGAACACTGGGCAGAATGGTTCAGTGATGGAGACAAAGAGTATAAAGAAGAG
>JAAGZO010000281.1 GCA_024206195.1 bacterium
CTGAATTAACTCCTCTTTGTTACAGTATGTCACAATAAACGAATCGTGATAACCTAGACAAACCTCACCTTTACTTGCAAAATGTGTCATGACTAAAGTTGCAATCTGGGAATCTATAAATTGAAAGAGTTTCCAATTATCCTTCTGATAGAAGAATGATGACAAGAGGGAGTTATGTTCTTCTAAGCTTTCTAGGATTGTCTCAGCATCTAACCAATTACCTACATGTTTATTGTCCCAAAGTTTCTTTCTTATCTCATGTAGAGCGTTTGATCGGTTGTTTGAGTATAGGAGTGCCATGAAGCAAGGCTTTACAAAACTTCTTAAAGTTTTAGGTTCTATAGCGGTAGTTACATATGAGGTGATATCATAGGGGTCGTAGTCTTCTGGAAGTTTCATTCCTATCATAGATGCGGCAATTGAGGGATGGATGCAGTCGATATCAACCTCTACAGTAGGTAAGGAGTCAATCTTAATAGTGCTTCTTCCTTCCGAAGACTCTACTTGGAACGTTCCAACAACATACCATCTACCTCCACTTTGTAGATCATCTTCGTACCTGATTTTGTACATCACGGCACACGTTTCACCCTTATAGGTTATGAGATGTTTTTCTATCTCCTTATTGACCAGTAATACATTATCCACCTTTTCCTTCACACCTTTGAACTTCTTTAGTGAATGAAAGGTTTTCTTTTTAGGTGTACTGTTAAGACTGTCAACCACTTCAAGAGGTTTGAAACCATCCATTCGGGATAATCCCCACTTGTCGCATTTCTTCTTGTCTAAGTCTTTCAGTAGTTTGTCATGGAATCTGATACATGTTGTTATCCCTTTGTCACCTGTGTTGTGTCCTAAGTAAACAGTTAGGTATCCGTTGTCTTCCATCAAAGCTAATAACTTCTTAGTTTCTTTGTAAGGGATATTTTTCTTTGTCTTAGCTTCAGCCTTCTTAAACTTCATAAAATCCAGAGGGAATTGAGATCCTGACATACCATACCTTACCGCTTTAGATGCTGCTGTAAGTACAACTTTTATAGGAATCTCATACTTCTTCCCGAACTCGTCCATGAGTTTTCTTACTATCGGTTTTTGCCACACAGGTGATCTATAAGTCATGAAGAATGACTCACACCCTCTTACCAAATCTAATTGGGTATTTCTATCGAAATCTTTCAAGTTAATCATACTCTACCTTTCAGGTTAAATATCGGTAATATTGGATTACCTTTTTAATACACTAATTAATTCTTTTATTAAACAACAACTTATAAAGCTTTACTTTATACTTACTACGTTGTATACCCCTTCCCTTTCTCTTATTCTTTTCCTTATCTTCCTCCCTTCATCACTCCTAAGATATTCTTTAAGTATTTCCTTTATAGTGTACTGTACTGACTTAGTTGAATCTTTCTCAACCTCCTCTGCCATCCATTTAGGTATGTTCAGTTCCACAGGAATCTCCTTTAGTCAAAACCAGCTTCTTTTGGTGAAAGGGGGCAATTACGATCATTCAGGACAAACCATCCTATCAAACAACAGTAATCATACCCATCATACATGGTTCTTGCATTAGTACATAACCACTTCTTAAACCTAGTGTGTTCCTCCGCAGTCATATCGTAAGAGTTCTCTAAGCGAAGTAGTTGTTTTATCGTACGTTTACTCATAAACATACCAACCTTCATCTGTTGCAGAGATGATATTGTTTGTAACTTTAATCTCATGAGCTACACGCAGAGCCATAAACTCTTCCCAATTCTTTTCTTTCTTCAAAGAAGATATTTTGTTACGTATTGTCTGGTCTGTCCATTTCTTACGTTCAAAGCATTGTAGATAGAATTCCACAGATTTCATATTAACTATACTCATAGGATTTATACCTCTTTTGTTATGTTATGTACCTATTATACCACCATCCACATACCAGATCAACCTTTCCACTTTGATTCGTAGTAATTAACAGGTATGGTTTTATCATCATTTCCGATGTATGTTCTATCACCACGTAGTGTACACATAATACTCACCACTTCTTCGTTACAGATAGGTTTACTTGTCATAAGAGAGTGACCTCCGCTACCAATCTGACTACCAATCCACGTTTCATTGTTCACCTGTCGCTTAAACTCATTACGTTGTTCTTCAGATGAATATAATTCTTTTACACACCAACGAAGAAGCTTTCTTAAAAACTTCTCATAATGTTTACTCATACACTCTCCTTACCTACTTATAGTATCTTAAGCGGCTGAACAGAATATTCCAACCGCTTTTCCTTATCCTAACAACGCATCAACGCCTCTTCTTTATCATTCAATGGTGTGTCGCTATTGGTAGCGCCTCTCAACGACTCGTATTGATTGGGTGTTGTATCGAATTCTACTACAGCTTCTTCTGGAGTGGTGGTTGGGCGGTTATCCATATACTTAGGCCAGCAATCGCTGTGCATCTTATCTCCAGCGCCAACCATTATGATGCCTTGTGATGTATGCATCCCCTCGCCACATACCGCACAAGACTCACCAAGCACAACATGGCTAAAAATGCATTTCCTATCATCCTTACGAAAGATTGATTTCGCTTTATTGATGAACTTCTTTATAAAATCACTCATCTCCGTCTCCTGTAAATTGAACCTACTCTCTAATCTTACGACAAATGAACCTTAACCCTCATCCTTAAATGTTCATCATTCTCCCACCAACCTGATTGTCTTGAAAAATCTCCACTGTCCCAATAACAATGTGTATTTGGTGGATTATCCTTATCATCACCGTAATATTGTCTTACCACACTAATCATTGGTGCGAGTTGATCTAATTTTGTTTTATCAAAAACTGCAACATCACTTTTAGATTTTAAGTGTTCATCAATTGCATCCTCTACAGAAGCTAATGCGTCTTCAAGGATAATGCAAGATTCCGTATCCCCGTTTTCAAAGTCAACTTCAATACCATGCGTATCGTAACAACATTGGATAGCCTCTAGGATTGCTTGTTTCAAATCACTCATTTCGATTGCTCCAGTAGGTGCTTGGCACGAGCCAATTGCTCTCTAAACATCATGTTATCGTGTTCTGTAAGAGTATTATGCTTCTTTGCTTTCTCCATTGTGAAAACAACACTCCCTATAAAACTCTCCAACTCCTTTATACGAACATCCTTACCATTTTCAGACAATTCTTCTTTAGTGGTGGGTTTATCCAGCACATCACTCACGGAAGGAATGCGATCTAAACACTCTTTCTCTTCAAGAGTTTCGATTTGAATTTTGTCTACGTTGTTTTCGTTCATTGGTTTCTCCTTTAACGTTTCGATGTGTAGATAGTAGTGTAGTGGTTGTTGCTTGTAAAGCTTTTATTTAATGTCTTTCTTGCAATGCGGACAATGTTTCTTAATTCGTTTTGGAGAGGTAGGTTTCATATCTGACCAACAACCATCACCACTTGGTAATAACACCTCAACCAACACCACTAATGCAGCTACGAATATAAGTAGGATAATTGCTAACTGTTCCCAATCCATGATCACTCACCCTTCTTAATGGTCTCTAGAACGAGCTGTGAGAACGTTTTATCCAAACATGGGTATGTCGTAAGGGAACGCCTCTCATCGTCCTCAGAAGCCCACTGAGAGGCTTGTACGGGGCATGTGAACACACCCACAGCCTCACCACTCTCTTTAGCTAAGTGGAGTTCTTTCATTGAGTGTTTCCTAATAGTTTACTATACACCTCATCAACAATCTTCTCATCCCGCATACAACCAGTGATGATATGTTTGTATCCTTCCTTACGAGCACGTCGCACTTCTTGTTTCATTGCTTGGTAGCAAACATCTTCACTTGGAACACGTTGTTGTTGATGTTCCAAACACTCATCACCATTAGCGAAACACCACATTAGAATCCATGTTGTCATTGTTTCATCTCCCAAAGTAATTCACCAATCTGTACACATTTTTCGGACAGCCAATCTTCCACTTCATGTGCGTGGTGAGAATAATATAGGCATTTTCCATCTTCGTCAACTACATTGTATGTTCTATTCTTTGTATCAAAGCTTGTGAATATTTTCATAATTAATAGTCCTCAACAACGGCAATATACCAACGATTGTTGTTAGCGTATTTCTCATTCAATTCATCTCGCATTTGCAACGCTTGTTCTGCTCGATGTGAGGCACTCCCTCCCTCAAACTTTCCATCTTTCTCAGGGGTGTATTTCTCTGACTGTACTCCGTCTATATCAATGATTCGTTCTACACAATAAACTTGTGTGTAAGACATGTTGTTCATGTTTCTACCCTCGAAAAACTTGGTTACACAAATCGTGGTATTTATTCCACCCTTCGTCAGACATCTTTTGTTTACTCTCACAGAGACGTTTCAGGCGCTCGTTCTCTTTCCTAAGCAACCAGTTAGCTTCATTACAAACACGCTGTCTGGCAAGTTCTAGGGCTGTTTGTGGATGGATTTCACCTTTGATACTTCCGTGACTGCCATTATTTCTAGTCCAACCATCGAATATCTGGTCAACGACATAATTGATCATATCTTCATTACAAGATAAACTTTCAACCAGCTCCAGTACATCTTCTTTAGGTACATTGTCTATGAAATCGAAATAGTTAATCTCTAACTTGATATTACCTTTACCTGTAAATAGGGATTCTGAATTAAATTTATCACTCATATTAAAGTTCTCCAAATAATCGTACAGAAATCATATCTTCAAGACGTTCATTCATATCTAACTTGAAATCCTTCCCATCAAAAGAAGTAATAATTGTTTCGACACGTTGTTCAATAAGAGGCTTACTGTCTTCAACCACTTCCATTAACAGTGTGTAAGCTTTGTTAGGTTGGCGGCTCCAAGAGTCTGGTTGTTTGAATACAGCAAAGTCTGTCAAATTATCAATAACCTTCTCCACTTTACCTTTTAGTTTAACTTGGAGTTCATTATCTAAAACTTCATCAGCAGCTTTCCAGACAACATCATATGCGATGTTAGATAAGATACGCTCAAAATCCTTTTCTAAACAATCTGAACATTTATCTCGAAAAGCTTCCTTTGCGGTCTCTTTCATATCTTCTTGTGACAAGTATTGCTCTATATTAAATTCGTTCATACTCACTCTCCTCTAAACATTCACCATCAAACTACCCGTAACACGGTTAATCTTAAATTCTTCAACTAATCGTCCAACACTGTTAGCTGCAAACTTGCCACCCCTTGGTGTCTTGAAGCTATTATTGTTCAGGTGAGTGGCGATGTCAACAAGTTTTATACCTTTTTCACTGTGATGAACACTTTGCACTGTAGTGATGAATGAAGAGATAGCTTTGGCAATCACCAATCGATTCTCTCTTGCTGCAGTGTACTCTTTTGTCTTCTTGTGTAAGCCGGCTTGTTTGTTACGTTCAAAACTCTCACGTTGTTTAGGATTAGCTCCTCCGAACTTAACACCTCGCTTAATTGCGGCTTGTACACCTTCAACTATACGATTGTTGATTAGTGCTTTCTCAAACTCAGCAACACTACCTAGCAGGGTAAGCAGCATCTTAGAGATCATTCCTTTCATAAAGTCATCACCAGTTTCTGGTACAAACTCCAATCCTTCTTTCACAAACTTAACAGATACACCTCTCTCCATAAGTCCGAAAACTATATGACGTAAATCTTCCACATTCCTTGCTAAACGAGAGATTTCATGACAATAAAGAGTATCACCGCTTTGTAGGAATTCTAAACAAGCTTTTAATTGTGGACGGTTAGTGTCACCACCAGAAAGTTTATCAGAGAACTCCGCTACGAACTCCACATTAACATTTGCAAGTTGTCTGTGAAACTCTTGGTGCGTTGTTGATACACGTTTGTAAGCTACGTTTCTTCCAATTGTTTTTGTGTTATTCATAAGAACCTCTCTGTTTATCTATGTTCCGAGGAGCACATAATAAAAATCCCCTGAAACATTCATCTCTTTGTTGATAGAGATTATGCTTCAAGGGATC
>JAAGZO010000282.1 GCA_024206195.1 bacterium
CACATGATTCTATTTGAGTGTTGATGATATACCACAGTAAGTTATAACAATATAACAAGGCATTTCTTATGTCTTATATTATCAGATTCAGGTAATGCAGTTGTTTTTTAGTACAGTGCACTTTCTGTCAGACGTGCTTCTGTCATGACTTTCTGTCATTCTGTCAGTGATTATAATTTCAGAATTCACTTGGGAGAAAATTTCAGAAGGCTTTAGTGCTGTTAGAGCTTTGTGCTTTTCTTTGTCAACCTTCAGTAGAAGAACAGCTACAGGGCAAATCGAACCCCTTGGCATTGGCAGCTTCCCACTGGCTTTTCCTTTCCATTTCACATAGATATTCTCGAACAGCACATCACGTTTTGCAACTGTGGAGCCTCCAATAACCCAAAAATCTCCCTACAAATATTAATTTGAATTCTTGAATTAATATTCCCCTGCACAAAATAAATATTAAATGTCTCAAGCTTACCTTGAATTTAAAATTGTGCATGTTAGCCCAAAATGTAATCTGTGGTTGGCACTCCTGTCCATATTGGCATGGACATGGATGAACTGCTGCCAGTCGGAAGAAGTTAAAATTTGCTCCACTTTGCACTCGTTTCAGCTCCACAAATGTTTTATCAAAGTTAGTAGCTTCTCCTTCTGGTTGCGGCCCTGGGGAATCAAGATTGATTTCATTAATAACAATTTCTGATCGTCGACTCTGAGCTTTACTTTGCACAGAAAATGCTACCACAATAATCAACAGCAGTAGTTCACTTGCCATCAGCTCCGCCACAGTAAAAGACAGCACATAGACTGAATGGGATGCAACAGAGGAGCATACCAGACAGCCAAAGTCCCTGCGTAAACTGGTTCATATTGACTTTTGTGATCTGTGTCAATAGAATAACCAGTCAAGGCAACAGTGTCAATAGAATAACCAGTCCAGGCAAGACACCAGGCAACCAGGATAATAATACATACACATGGGAGAGAGCATTAGGTA
>JAAGZO010000283.1 GCA_024206195.1 bacterium
CCTCGAGTTGCCGGGATATTGGATAGGTACATAATACTCAGTTAGTTTACAAAGGAACACCGCGCTAGCTTCATAATAGTCTGTTAGTTTACGAAGGAACATCGCGCATATTATTGATAGCAAAAGGTGTTAGGAATGACAGCTTTGACTTGCCGTGACATCTGGGTGGCTATATACTAATCGGTTGGTTTACGAGGGAACAAAGAATACTCATTCTACTATAGGTGTGGATTAGTATGTCATCGTTATTGATTGCGGTTCCTGGTTCCTGCATTCACACGATTAATAACGCAGAGGTGCTACTAGACAGGCGCGGTATAATGAATATGAAAGCATCCTACGTGAACCAAACGTCTCCATTACACATCGCTCTGTGCAACTGGGTTATTGGGTGCAATGTACGTATTCATACCCTTCACACCTTTCACAAACACAATACATATAGTGTTTATTCAATTGGATTGATCAAATTGAACACAAGCTCGATTGGACAGATCAGCTCGATTGGACTGATCAGCTCGATTGGATTGAGCCTAGCATCACTTCGCATTCTGGCATCTAGTAGAATAAAGAGGGACTTAAGGCTGCTCTCTGAGAATCGTCGAATCAAGGTAGTTCTGATCTGCTTCTGAATTTGCATCTTTGGTGTGTGCAATTTTTTGCAATTTCTGCTTGCAATGTTCATTTACAGGCCACATAGTACACATGATTTGCAGATGTATAATATGTATTCTGCATGCTGGCTGGTATTGTCCCTTGTTTTTGTCCTTGAGACTGTATGACCCTTTCTTACCTGGTGTCAACACGCTGGGCTTTCCCTCGCGTTAATCCTCCCCTATAAGGGTGAATTGATTCGCTTGAGGGTTGAAGCTGGTATCGGGGACCGCCCAGGGTCAGTTAAAGGGCAATATACAACCGGAGGTAGCCAAATAAACCAAGTGTGTATTTTCCTTCATTGAGTGTTAGAAATGCAAGTACCATATTTTCTCTAATAGTACGAAGGGAGGTATTGAAGAAAATATGGTTACTTTCATCTTTCCCGATATAATACTAGTTGCGCAGAGTGTTTGCGGA
>JAAGZO010000284.1 GCA_024206195.1 bacterium
CAAATGAAGAAGCTGGTATACCTCCAAGTGTCAGAGTAACAACTGTTAAACCATCAGGAACAATCTCTCAAGTTGTAGGTGTGACTCCAGGTATGCATCATGCTACGTACGAGTATGCCAGAAGAAGAATGATCATTGACAAGAGTCATCCACTCTCGAAGTTACTCATCGAAGCAGAATACGAGCATGAACCTTTAATTGACTTTGTTAAAGATCCAGAAGGTCGTGAGATTATGGAGCAGTATGTTAACCATTCTGCCTGTGCTGGTAGGACACCTGTGGCTAACGAAACATCTTTAGTGTTTACTTATCCAATCCATCAAGGAGGTTCTAGGCCGGCTAGTCGTGTATCTGCTTGGGAACAATTTACACAGCTTGCTATGTTGCAAAGGGAGTGGTCAGACAATAGTGTTTCTTGTACCATTTATTTCGACAAGGAAACTGAAGGACCTCAAATTTCTCAGATGCTTGCTCAATTTAGCCCTCTGATCAAATCGGTAAGTATGCTTCCACACAACGACGATGCATATCTTCAGATGCCGTACGAGAAAATAGATAAAGAAGAGTATGAGATGTTAGTCAAAAATCTGAAACCTATCGATTGGGACAATTACGCTGGAGTTGACAGTCAACAGGAATTGTATTGTTCAAATGATACCTGTGAGATCAAAACTAGTAGTTGAACTAAAGAACCAAAAAGCAGTTTGCTTTAGGAGACAGTTATGATATTTACCGTATCAGTCGTAAAAGATGTAGGAGTCGAAGGGTATGTATGCTTAGGGTATCTTGAAAACTTTAAAGAAGCGAAGGATATTATTTCCGAGATTTCGTTAGGTGAGAATTTCAAGTATGCAGTTATCCAAGAGCATTCACCAGGACTTTGTACAGATATTGGACTTTCTTCATGGTTTGAATTAATCGAAGAGGAGTATGTTTCATGCAGTCGTCCAATTCATCTTCGTCGATCACACTACTCATTTTAGGAGATACTATGAAACTTAGTAAATTTTTAGCTAGAACTGGTAAGAATGTAACAGGTAAAGTACTTGAAACAGCTACTGCTGGTGTAATAGAGAAAGAAGATTTGTTTGGTGACGAAGATATGGAAGTTGAAGAGGAACAATTAGCACAACTTGTTTTTATGGTCAAACAAAACAATGAGCTTATCCAACAAAACGATACTATAATTGGACTACTCGAAAAACTTAATAATTTGACCAGTTGATACGGTTGCTAAAACC
>JAAGZO010000285.1 GCA_024206195.1 bacterium
CACCTAATAGAGGTTATGCATCATGTGCTATCTTCACCACTCATGATACAGCAGCTTCGTTAGCGGCAGGTGACCATATTGCCTATATGTTGACATGTGCTAGTGCTGGCATTGGTTCTCACTTGAAGACTCGAAGTAAAGGGTCTAAAGTAAGAGGTGGGACAACGATACACCAAGGGAAACGTCCTTATTATAAGATGACAGAGTCTGCAGTTGCAGCTAATCTACAGAACAGTCGAGGCGGAAGTGCTACTATGCATGTTAACTGCCTAGACCCTGAGATTATGGAAATCTTAACATGGAAGAATAAAAAGACTGCTACTAAAGTACGTGTAGATGGTATCCATTACTCTTTTGGTAGTAATAACTTGTTTGCTAAGTATGTACGAGATGATAAACAGTGGATGCTTGTAGATTTATCAGAGGCACCTGAACTGTATGAAGCTATGTATTCTGGAGACCAAAGTGTATTTGAAACCCTTTACAAAGAGTACGAGCTGTCAGACAAACCGCGAACATATGTACCCGCCCGAAAGATCGCTGTTGAAGCTTTGATACAAGGACAAGAATCGGGTCAGATTTATTTACACAGTACAGATGAGTTGAACAGACATACACCTTTGAAAGAAAAGATTTATAGTTCAAATCTTTGCCAAGAAACGGCATTTTGTTCTGTAGGTTACGATTCTGTCGAACAATTATACCAAGAAAACCCTGTAAACGTAGATGGCTCTACCCCTGAAATAGGATTATGTAGTTTATCAGCCATAGTCGCACGTAGGGTTTCTCTTGAGGAGTGGGAGGATGTTTGCTACTATGCAGCGTTAGCTATTGATGAGGTTTTGAATATTATGGATTACCCTTTCCCATCCTTGAAAACCACAGCACAAGCTAGACGTAATATAGGAGTAGGTATCACAGACTTAGCGGGTTTGATGGCAGAAAAGAAACTGAAATACTCATCTTTAAAGGGTAAGCAGTTTATCCACCGATTGGCAGAACACCACTCATTCTCTATGATTAGGGCTTCTGTACGATTAGCTAAAGAGCGTGGAGAGTGTGCATGGATTCATAAAACTAAGTGGAAAGAAGGTTGGTTACCTATCGACACTATGAACAAAAATGTGTTTAAGGTATTGCAACAACCTCTGACTAAAGACTGGGAAAGCTTGAGGGAAGATGTTAAGAAGTATGGTGTTCGTTTTAGTGTGATGGTAAATTTCATGCCCAATGAGTCGAGTTCAATCGCAACTAATGGTACGAATAGTATACTACCAGCAAGGTCGATAAAGGTGGTTAAGACTAACGGTAAAAAGAAAACCCGTTTCTTAGCTCCTAATGCTGACACTCACGAAAAGTTCTACGAGTTGGCGTGGGATATTCCTACAAAAGATCTTATCGAAGTTTATGCAGCTATCCAAGCATTTACTGACCAAAGTATTTCTGCTGATATGTATTTGGATTTTACAAAAGGTGAGGTTACGGGAGATGACCTTCTTGAACAGTGGTTGTATATGAAACTTTTAGGGTTGAAGACCCGTTATTACGTAAATAGCAGAACAAACACTGGTAAGAAAGAAGATAAGAAGGTTGAGGAACAAGAAGATACAGGTTGTGCAGGAGGTGGTTGCAGCCTCTAATTTTTAACCATATACAACACAAGGATGTGTCTAATCTAAGGAGAATAAAAATTGACAGTTACAGTTTTTAATGAAAAAAGTACAGCACACAAGACAGGAGAGTACCCACTTTTCGGGGGACAAGAACCTTCTCTTTATGACAGTATTAATCAACCTTACCCAAAGTTTTTTGACTTAATGGAACAATTAAAACAAATTGATTGGAGTCAGGATGATGTAGATTTAACAGATACTCGGATGGATCTTCTAAGATGTCCAAAAGAATTACGAGAACTTATGTTATTTAATTTAGCATATCAGTGGAGCTTGGATAGTATTGCCACATCAATCCCTACACTACTTGCACCGTTTGTGACGAATAGTGAATATGGTCATGTTCTGGCTCGTATAGGGGAGAATGAAAATCTTCATAGTGTCACGTATTCAAATATTGTTCGTCAATGTGTTCCAGACCCACAGGAAGTGTTTGACATGGTGTTCAAACATGAAGAGGTTTTGGAAAGAAGTTCTGTAATCGCTCAGGTTCTAGGTGATTTAAAACGAGTAGGTGCGGAGTATACTTTAGGTTTGAAAACTTTTGAGGAATGCAAACAATACGTTCTGGAAGGTGTGATTGCCATCTACGCATTAGAACGAATCAGCTTCATGTCCAGCTTTGCATGTACGTTTGCACTAGCAGAACAAGAATACTTTGTAGGCGGTGCTAGGTTGGTTCAGAAGATTCTTCAGGATGAGATGATTCATTTTGAAACACAACGTTACGCACTTGAGATACTACAAGAAGATCCAGAATTCTCACCTCTATTTGAACGCGACAAAGAGCGACACTTAGCAATTGTTGATGGGGTAGTTTTACAAGAAAATTCTTGGAACAAATACCTCTTCCAAGGTGGTCGTAGTCTAGTAGGGCTAAACGAGGGTATCCTCAATGATTGGGTTCGTTATAATGCGCAAGAGGTGTGTGATAACCTTAATCTCAAGCCTAGCTTCCGTGTAACCAAAACCTGCCCATTGCCTTGGTTCGAATCAGATTGGATGGACATTAATAACCAACAAAATGCCAATATGGAGGCAGATGCTACTAATTATATGGTTAACGCAATCAGTCGTGAAGTGTCTGGCAAAGGTCTGCAAACACTAGGATTGAGTTTTGAAGATGAGGTGGATGTATCTAATGAGTTTATTGATGAAACTCTCATTGTATACACAAAAGAAGATTGTCCATTCTGTATGAAACTGAAAAAGTTCCTGAGTGAAAAGGATTATACTTTCCAAGAGGTGGATGTTGTAAAATATCCAGAGGTTAAGAAACAACTTATCAGTCATGGACTCAAAACGGTGCCGCAGGTGTATGGTCAAGATACTTGCAATTATTATGGAGATTGTACTGAGTTTATTCGTAAATTTTCTTGATATGAAGTTTACAGTTAACCAGTGATCAATCTACACATCTTCGGAAGGGGTTGATGATTATCTTGTTAATCCCTTTCGTTAACAAACAAAGAGGTGAGAATGTTTAAACCGAAATACTTTGCAAAAACTTTGGAGTCGTTCACTAAACAAGTAGTACCACCTTCAATGTGGGAACGTTGGGGTGTTCAGGCACTTGATAAAATGGATCAACGTATCCTCGAATTCATTGATGAGTTTAGGAAGGACTGTGGTGTGCCGCTTACAGCTAATGATTGGAGTTGGGGTGGACGGTTCACACAACGTGGTGTACGAGATGTGAATCAGTACGGTACTTATGAAAAGATGGAAGCTTCTCGAAGTGACCACATCACAGGTAGGGCTATTGACTTGGTTAGCAGTAAGTTATCTGGTAACGAACTTCGTTTAGTGTTTATTAAGCACAAAGATAAATACTTCGAGAAGTATGGAATCAACTTTATTGAAGTGGGACAACTTTCTAACGGAAGTGCTATGTCATGGTTCCATGCAGGTATTAATATCAACCAAGGACAAGGTGTACAGTATTGGAGTCCTAAGCATGGGTTTGTATCTGAGGAGTTCGTTATTGAAAATAAACTATAGAGGAGAAAATATGGACAACCTGATTAGCTTGTTGTATATTCAAGGAAGTTGGTTGATTGACAGAGAGTATCCGTACTTTCATATCGCAATCAACCATCCGAAAGTGAATGGTGTACAGAAAGAAGTTTGGCAACGTTAAGGAGAAGTGTATTATGAATAGCAACATTTATGTACTCGATACAAATGTACTACTAAGTGACCCACAATCTGTTCTGAAGTTTGAGGAAAACACAGTAGTAATCCCTCTAGTAGTTTTTGAAGAGTTAGATAAACAGAAAAGTTCTGACCGTGATATCGCAAGAGATGCTCGTGTTGTTGTCCGACAGTTAGCTGACTTGATGAGAGAAGGCGACCCTCTAGTAGATGGAGTACCTTTACCTGAAGGTGGTAAATTGCTAGTTCGTAACAAGGTCGACGGAGAAGACCTTCAAGCACACATTAATCCAGAGTGTAATGACGACCATATTATCAATATCGCACTGGCTTATCAAGAAGAAAATCCAGAGGTAAAAGTCACACTGGTAACCAACGATATCAATATGCAGCTTAAGGCTAAAGGTATAGGGGTTAAACATGCAGAAGAGTACAACAGTGACGTAATTATTGAAGACCCCGACCTATTACCTAAAGGTTTTATCAATATACCACAAGGGTGGATGGATTCACTACCTACAAAGGATATACTGGCTAAAAGTTGTGGAGAAACACATATCCGAGCGAGTCACGTCCAAGACTTATTAGAATTGAAAGAGGGTAATCGTCTAGGGGTTAATGATTGGTTGATTAATGAGGAAGACCAGATTGCAGCTCGTTTAGACTCCTTAACAGAGGACGAAGATTTCTTTGTATTTACCGTAGTTAATTACAAGCAACTCATGGGTCGGAAGGTGTGTGGGGTTTCCCCTAGAAATATCTACCAAGCGGTGACCCTTGATGCCATTCTCGACCCAGAGATTGACCTACTAATCATGGAATCGAGCGCCGGTAGTGGTAAAACACTACTAAGCTTGGTGGGTGGTTGTGAACTAATGACTGGTAAGAAACAGGGACATCGTATGGATAAAATTCTATTCACTCGGAGTACTGCATCTAGTTTTGATGACGAAGGTTTCCTTCCCGGTAATGAATCTGAAAAAAGCTCCGTTTGGAGCCAAATGGTTATGGATAATATGGAGGTGATTGCACAGGCAAGTAAGAATGAGAAATTCAAACCTTCTAACTCTACAAACGCATCAGGTGCGAATGAAGATGCTTTGATTGACTTTAAAAGTTTAAGGTTTATGCGTGGTCGATCAATTAACAACAAGTTTTTGATTGTGGATGAAGCGCAAGATCTCACAGCTCACCAAGTGAAGACAATTATTACACGTGCAGGTGAAAATTGTAAAGTAATCTTACTAGGTAACCTAGTGCAAATAGATTCACCATACTTGTCACCTAGAACATCAGGACTAACCTACGCGACAGAGAAGTTTCACGGAGTCCCTTTCGCTAAGGTGATGTGTTTGCAAGGAGTACAGCGTTCACGTTTAGCGGAGTTTGCTGAAGAAGTTATGTAGTTACTAAGGAGGCACTCTTACTTTACATAAGAGTGTCTTAGTTTTAGAGGACGTATTGTTGCCTAATATTAAGAAAATAATTGAGAATTGTTGAGGAGAATTATATGTACGGAATGCAAGAACCAGTAAACCACATCCGATCTTACGTAGAACCTATTGCCCACAAATATCATATCCGTATTGACCGTGATATAGAGGAGCCTTCTCGATTACAGGAAGAGATTGTTCAAATTCGCCAAGCCAACGAGAATGACATAATCCATGTGTATATCAACAGTAACGGAGGTTATGTATCAACGCTAGGTAGTATATTGAGTGCATTGGAGCAATCCCCCGCGACTATAACTTGTGAGTTAGAATTGGATGCAGCATCTGCAGCAACTTTCATCTTCTTATCTGCGGATAATTGGATTGTAAGTGATAATGCAAGTATGATGATTCATGAGTTTCAGTATGGGACGTCAGGGACTAGTAGTAATATCAAACGTCAGGTTGACCACCAAACTAAACAATGTGAACGTATGGTTCGTAAATACTATAAACATTTCCTCTCAGAGTCTGAGATTGAGGATGTGTTAAGTGGAGGTGAAATTTATCTAGACTCTGATGAAATCATGGAACGTCTTGAAAAACGTCAAGAGTTGTTCACAGCTGAAATGGAACAGGAACAAGAAGAACAACTCGAAGCCCAAATGAAGGAACTTATGGGTGAACCTATTCCAGAAGAGTTGCTTGTTGATTTGTCAAAAGAACAGCTTATTAAAATCATCCGTGGGGAGTTGACAGAGGAGGAGGAGGAAGAGTTATTCTATTCTGCGGATGAAGATACGTGTAGTATAGACCACCTCAGTAAGTATAACGGTGAGATTATTAAAGAGATAGACCGTCTCGACCATCTTAAACAAATTGCCGATGATGAAGGTATCTCATATCCTCACAATATCGGTGTAGAAAAACTTCGACAAAAGATTCTAAATCACCTTGACTCTCTAAACCGAGAGTAGTAATATCAACCCCGTAGCTACAGTGATGTGGTTACGGGATTTTTTTTTTGTTTATGAGGAGAAATTATGGTGAATAAAATAGCAACACACCGACTCGCTCATCAAAACTTACACTCAATTCTTGATGATGGGTGTAATGGTAAACTTCCTGATATGTCGAAAGAAGATTGGATTCTTCTGGAACATTTAGTTGCAAAGTATGGTGAGACGTCTTATAATCGTGGACGTAATAAAGGGTTCAAAGAAGGTTACCGTGAAGGTAGAGATGTTCAATTAGATTTGTTTGAGGAGAATGATTAGATGTTAACACTAAGTATTTTAGAAGCTGTAGCGAACACAAACAGTAAGAATGAGAAAGAAGCTATCCTTACTGAACATAAAGAAAACTCTACACTAAAACAAATATGTGAGTATGCTTACTCTCCAACAATGAGTTTCTTTATGCGTAAAATTCCTGACCACACTCCTATCGGAGAAGATGTATCTTGGACAGAGTTTTTCACCGCACTAGACACTTTACGTCTACGTAAGAAGACAGGTAAGGACGCTCAGGTGTTTGTAAGCGAGTATTTAAACACACTATCCCCAGAATACGCAGAGTTGTTTATTAAGATTGTACGTAAAGACCTAAAGGTTGGCTGTAAAGAAAACACTATCAATAAGGTGTGGAAAGGTTTGATTGTGAAACCTCCTCGTTTGGGCGCTGCTTCTATGAATGAGAAATCCTTAAAGAAAATGCACTCCATCAAGCATCTAGCTGTCGAGCTTAAATCTGATGGTAGTTATGCCGCGAGTGTTTGTGGTGAACAAAGCACAATGATGTCTCGTAATGGTAGTCCGCTTGAAATTAAGTCTTTACAAGAACACCTTTCTTCTGGAGCTTTCAATGGGTTTGTATTAGAGGGTGAGTTGATTTATGATCCTACTAAAGCTATTCGTGAAGAAGGCAACGGACACATAACGCGTATCGTTAAAGGTACAGCTTCTCAAGAGCACTTAGATAATGTGTATTACCAAGTGTGGGATTGCATCGATACAAACTATTATGAACCGAAAGGAGAATACCCTTTCCCAAACAGGGAACGTAGAGACCTTCTGAATGGTATGATTGAGGATTACAATGGTTGGTGTGTTGAAAACGGGGTACGTAACCGTATTTTACTAATACCTCGTAAAGACAATGTTTCTGTAGAGGAAGCTTTTGAAACCTTTGAGCAATATGTACGTGATGGTTATGAAGGTGCAATTGTGAAGGATATGGATGCCTCTTGGAAAGATGTGGGTAAACCTGCTTTCAATATCAAGTTGAAACGCAAAGAACCTGCTGATCTTAAAGTGGTTGATATATTCATGGCAGAAGAAGGTAGTAAATATGAAGGTATGCTAGGGGGTTTTGTTTGTGAGTCTGAGTGTGGTGAGGTTAAGGTTAAAGTTGGTAGCGGGTTTAACGATGAAGACCGTGTAAACTACTTAACCGAACAACCTTCCGTTATCGAGGTTGAGTATGATTCCATTACAGAAGATAAAAAGACCAAACAGAAGAGTTTGTTCCTGCCTATCTTCAAACGACCACGTTATGATAAAGATGTGGCTGACACTCTCTCGGAGATTAAAGATAAAGTACGTATCAAATAACCGTTGACTTTTACTTTGTGGTGTTATAATTTGGCACCACACGTTAAGAGAAACTCAAACAAGGATAACAATAATATGTCAGATAACACATTACGAGCATTTACACTTGAAGCACTTTACGAAGCAGGTTATGGTACACCAGATTATATTTTTGATGATGAAGATTTTCATGTGGATACAGACCACCTTAGTTTTCAAATAGTGGAGGCGTTTTAGAAAAACGTTGACTTTTAAATAGGTGTCTTTATAATGAAGATATCTTAATAAGAGAAATTATCAAGGAGAAATAACATGATTCCAGTTAAGAACGAGATTGAGTGTCACACAGGTAAAAGCGAGAAGTCTTCAACATTTGGTATGGAGTTTAATCCTAAAGCTTTCAGCATTCTAAGTGACCAACTTTACACATATAAGAAACGTGCAACCATTCGTGAATACTGCACTAATGCACATGACTCTCACGTTGATGCTGGAATCCCAAACACTCCGTTCAAGGTTCATATGCCAACAGTGTTAGAACCTTACTTTGAAACAGAGGATTTCGGCTTAGGTTTGGATGAAGTGGGTGTTATGAATACCTTTGCTACATTCTTCCACTCTACAAAAGAGACAAGCAATGAAGTTAATGGCTGTCTTGGTTTGGGTAGTAAAGCGGGTTTCACAGTTAGTGACCAATTCACAGTGACCGCAGTTAAAGATGGTGTGTCTCGTTTATTTGTTTGTCATAAAGATAAAACAGGTACCCCAGTTGTCAGTTTGAAACGCACAGCTCCTACAACAAAAGGTAATGGTGTTGCCATTCGTATTCCTGTAGACAGTAAAGAGTTAGGTGAGTGGCAAAAAGAGCTTATCCGAATTATTGCATGTTTTGATGTAACACCAACTCACAACATCACAGATGAACAACAACTTGCCACTCTTGCATCGTTTCAAAAACAACGTGCGGATATTCGTAAGAGTGAACACGGTTTCATCGATATGAAAGTGAGAAGTGAGTGTAAAGTGTTAATGGGTAATGTACTGTATCCTGTAGAAGATCCGTTACAATATATCCGTAGTGATGTACTTCGTAAGTTTGTAGCAGGTATGGTCGATAATGTAAGTGTGAGAATCAAAGCCAACCTTGGTGATTTAAATATCGCTCCAAGTCGTGAAGCACTATCGCTAGACACTCACACAAAGCGTACACTTGAACACAAGATCACTAAACTGGTGATTCAGAAGTATCGTGAAGTGTTGTCTGAGGTAGACGGTAGTGTTGATAGTTATTACACAATGTATCATAAATTTAAGAATACGTCTTTATGGAATACTTTGTTAGAAATGCGTTTCCCGTTCACAGAGGGTTATCAACTACGTAAGTTTGAGCAAGAACGTTATTACGGAAATTATGCACTACCAAGCATGAAGCTACTTAAAGATGCTGTGTTTGATGGTATGAAAGGGTTTGTTCCTACTGCCGGTGAGATGAAACCTAGTGTACTATCACAAGCTTTCAAGTCTATGGGACATCGACGTATTCGTGAATGGAAGAATATCCGTGTAATGACAGGGAGTAGTGTTCGCTTACGTGATACAATGAAAAACTACTCAGAGAAACACCCCGAAGTTGGTGCCATTCTGTGGTCTGATAGCCCTGCCACTATCAAACAATTACAGAAAGTTTTTGGTATTGAAGATGTTCCAGTGGTCAACGCAGAAGAGTATTTCGTACCTAAAGTTCGTAAGAAAGTGGTGAGAAAAGATGGTCGCAAAGCTAAAGGTAAGCTTGAAAGTCACGTTGTTATGGCCTCATCTATTACGCCTGAGACTTGGGTAGGTTACTCTGAGATCGATTTGAACAAAGGGGGTGTTGCTTACATTGATGATGGTGACTTCTCTGTAGGTGTTGATAGAAAAATATCTTCTACTTTTGTTAGTGTAAACAGTGAAGCTTTCCGTCAAATTGTTGGTTGGTTAGGTTTAGACAGAGTGGTAATCGCTAATGCAAACAACAGTGGTAAAATTAAAGCTGTCGGAGTTCCTCATATCGAAACTCTATGGGTTGAGAAAGTTAAAGCCAATAAACGTACACTGATTAACAATTTTGTATGGAAAGGTATTGACATTGGTGAGGGTGTGGATTACCGTGACGACTCACTTCTGAAACTTACTAAAGGTTTCAAAAAGATGAGCAAGATTGTGGAAAATAAAACTACAAACTTAGAAGGTTTCCCACGTGGAGTGAGTGCTTATGGCTTAGGTTTGTCAGATACCAAGCTTTTCAAACAGGAAGCTGACAGACGTGATAAGCTTCAAAATGAGATTGTTGGTGAAGTTGATAAGATTAAGAGTAAACTTCCGTTGTGGAGCAGTGTACGTAACTGTGATAAGTCTGCACACTACTACTTACGTCTTGAAAAGGTTATTAAATAGAGGAGAACTAGAATGTCACGAACCAATATTGTGAAATGTGTTGATGATGCTACAAAACAAGAGATCTACACACGTTACAAAAACAAAGAAGAAAACACTAAGACAAAACTCGCTAAGAAATATGGTGTCTCAACACGTACACTTAATCGTATCTTGGATGAAATGTCAGAACACAAAGGTAATGTTAACTGGGATTACTGTATCACTCGTGATGAACTCACTATCTTTAAAGATGAAGATTTCCGGTCTGTAAAGAAGGGTTATCCTAACTTCAACAATCTAAAGAAAGCTTTAATTGATTCTAACTTCTCTGATAAGGTGTTGTCTGACTCTTATACACTACTAGATATCAAGACTGTTATTCAAGATTTCAGTGAAGGCAGCTTGTTTGTTAGTCACAAAGACTCCACAATCCACTATGGTACATTCGAAGTTAAGCACTCGCTTGTTACACAGATTATGAACAAATTGGATCGTGGTGAAAGTGTTACAGGTATGGTGAAGTTCTTGGATAAGCTTCTAGCTAACCCCGATAAACACATTGTAGAACAACTCTACCCTTTCATGAAACATAATGACATTACAATCAGTGATGAGGGTGATATTATTGGTTTTCGTGCGGTAACTGGTGAGTATAAAGACTATGCTACAGGAACGATGGATAATAGTGTAGGTAATACTTTAAAAATGCCTCGTAATCTAGTAAACTGTGACCCTAACATTACTTGCTCTACAGGATTACACATCTCAGCTCGTGAATATGCTGAAAACTTTATGCGAGAAGACGGTAAACTTCTTAAAGTGAAGGTAAACCCTAAAGACGTATGCTCAGTCCCTGTTGATTATAGCGGCTCCAAGATGAGATGTTGTGAGTTTACTATTTTAGAAGATATTACATAAGGAGAAACACCATGTGGATAGCAATCACAGAAGAACAATTCTTCACACTAAGAGGTTATCTTGGTGAGAAAATGAAATCCTCCTTCTTCACAGAAGGGAAGTATACACAAGGGGTAGTGTACAGCGTTTGTGGGAATGATATGCTACGGTATGAGAAGAATACACATACAAAACAAAAACGTTATTACAAGAACAATATGTTCGTGGTTGAATAGGTAGGATTAACATATGTCAACATTTAACACTATTCAGAAGATTCAAAACAAAGTGAAGATGGCAGAGGAGCGTTTAATCCCTCTACGCATGTTGTCAGCTAAATTACATGAGAAGGTGCGTAAGGCGGAAGAAGCTTTTGCATACACAAACCAACGGGAGACTCCTACACACAAGGTGTCTGTGGAAGGTGTCACTCTTGAACTATCGGCATCTACCCTACTAAAACAGGTAGATGATGAGATCGCTCGTGTGTTATTACCTTTAGAGAAAGAACAAGTATTACTAAAGAATATTGATGAATTGATTAAGGAGAGCACTTATGAACCTTAAACCTTGTGAAATGTGTGGTAAGAGGAGTATACCACTGTTGTAGTAAGAAGATAAAACCAAAGGAGACTACCAAACAATGACAACAATTAACACAACCATCACCACTGTAGGTGAAACACAAGATGGACACAATTACGACAATGACAAAGAATATAACGTCACTATTTACAAACACAAACATCATGAAGGTGTTGTCGCTGAATGGAATGGTGATGTTTACACAATGGAAGATATTCGTGATTTGTTAGTGGATATGGAACATGTGGATAAACGTACATCATAAAATAGGAGAAATAATATGAAAACATTTATTAGTTATTTGATTAGTGGTGGTGCATTAACTACTGCAGTTGTTAGTGTATTTGGTGGTGTATGGAATATCTCACCAGATGTCACCACCCTTGCAGGTAATGTAGCATTAGCTTATGGAGTATTGTACATACTATGTGGAACACTACTTTCTACAATCCTAGGGTTTTTACTCTTTGTATGGAAAGATGAAGCTCTCAGTGTAAAGCTTAAAGACAACCCTAAAGCACTTAAACCTTTCTATGACATACAAGGTAAGCACACTTTTATTAAGTACACACGAATGACAGTGTTGTGGGGAGTAGTATGCTCACATTTCATCTACCAAGGATGGATCGTCACAGGGGTATTGCACTTCATTACAGGACTTCTATTCTTAAACATCTATCGTAAAATAGTGAAGTTGGAGTTACCAGAAACTGAGACAGTGGTTAAAGGTTAGTAATCACCTAACCACTATTCGTGTTTTGGTGGGAGTCACTTAAAAAGGGGGATAAATGGAATATTTAATTGGGTACTCAATACTATTATCACTGATGTTTATTTTTCAAGTGTATAGAGTATTGAGTACATTATACTATGTTTACAAAAATTACCCGTACAGCAGGTTAGAGGTTTTCTTGAAAATCATACCAAATGAGATGTTTACGTTTAATAGGTTGTCACTGCTGTTGTCAGTAATCACTTTCCCTTTAGTGGTGTTTTGGTGGTTTGTAAGCATAGCGGTGTTATGTTTATACTTAGTTGGAGTTTGCATATTATTAGTTGTAACTCTGTTCTCCCCAATAATAGTGTGGGCTTGTGAACAAGTGGTTACCCCTATTTGTTTGTTTGTTATGAAAGTATTCACTAAAGATTATTGGCTGAGCAGGTGGTGAGAATTACACCCTAACGACTTCAAACACTACAAAGTATGGCAGTAATCTAGCCCCCTATAAGCCCTCTCAGAAGGGCTTTCTTTTTATCTATACCATTTGTCAAGTAAACCCCTAAAACCCCTCTGTGGGCTTCCTACACCACTTATTTACTACGTATTAATCCTTTCTTTATTGTTATTTATCCTTCTCTCTTAGAAAACTATCAATTATCTCCCTTTCACATCAAAATATCACTACACAGTGACTAATTAACACAGTCTAACACATCATCCTGTATCCTCTCTACGATCTTCCTATACACCACTTCATACAAACACATCAAAATATCTATAATTATTAAAATTTATTTGTAAAATTTAAAATGCTGATAATGATTTTCAGCCCTCCTTATAGAAATATCAGATATAAAATATCTGAGGGGTGAGTGTGTCTAGAGACCTTTATGTTACTTTGTAACAAACATCTATGTATTTAGGTGGTATGTGCTATCACAAAATAAAATTATTAAATAGGTATTAACTCTTGTCACTTCGTGACGAGTGTAAGAGACATTGTAAATATCTGCAGTTGTCTAAAATTTAAAATTTGGGAGTGAAGTGTTTGGGAGGAAACTTGTGTTATTGGGAAGGAGAATATCT
Source organism: bacterium (assembly GCA_024206195.1). The sequence continues at coordinate 13,559 of JAAGZO010000285.1, forward strand.
GGGGAGGAGTGGTGTTGGTGATGCTGTGAGAGTAGGAAATTGAGCTAGAGTCGTTAAGTAACTTGATATAGCGTGTTATATAAGACCACTCTTTACTAGAAATATCAACACCATTCACTACCCCTCAACCCTTATAAACACTACCTTTCGATGCATTCGCATCAAACATCTACCCTTCTATGAGAATTCACAAACAACCAACACATGTTAGTTATGTGAATTTGTGAATGTAGTTTTATTGATAGGGTATTCTTAGTGAATAATGATTATTGATAGGAATCACCTATTGTGTAGAAAGTGTGTATGTTTGTCACTTCGTGACGAATGTTAAGGTAATTATTGCACCTGCGGTGCAGAACATAGGTAGTTTTGTCACGTTGTGACAGATTATGTTCACTTGAGCGATAGCGGGTTGTTAAGCATTTCTCACGAAATACTCAACTTCCCGAATCTCTCTGCGTTCAGTAAAGAACACCCTTACGAGCATTACGAGTGAAGATTGTTAAGCAATTCTGGCGAATCACTTAACTCCCATAACTCCTATCCTTGCTCGAAATTATGCTGTTTACAAAGGTGTATATTGTCACTACGTGACGAACTTAATACGTTTAAAGCTACGCTTTGAATAGTAGTCCTTTGTTGCTATGCAACGAACAATACCCCCTTGCAACTTTGTTGCAGAACACACCCCTTGTTATTTCATAACCATCTAATTCCATTCAATAAACCCTATTCAACACTTATCAGTGTTGCCCCTGTTTATTTCATTCCAGCTTATCCCAAACAATCGTTGCCTATACATTCTATTATGTTGTGTGTTGTGTTTTAAAGAAAGATTGTAGGTTCATTGCTTCGCAATAAGAGTAGTTGTTTGTGAGTATTATTTATATTCATTCCATATTGATTAGTATAAGGAAGTTACAAGACAAAACACCCTCTCAAGCCTTGTGTGTAAAGTGCTTGTAAGCCTTTCTTAGTGCGTCATTTTGAGCTAATGCATATATTTGGTATAATAGATAAAACAAGTTAAATACGAGCGTAGGAGGAGGTTATAAACGCATGAAGATATTGAAGGATAAACAACACTCTTTGTTAATGCAGATCATTAACAACAATAGACTATTCGATAGGCGAGATAATACATTCCTAAAGAGTAATAGAGAAGCGGCTAAAACTTTGAAAGTAAGTAGTAGTACCGTAGATAGGTTATTCAGAGTATTAAAACAACACGGTCTGATTAATAAGGTACGTAATCAGCTATACAACAAACAAGGGGAAGAGAATAAAAAGCTGGTAGAGATGTTATCACCTAGATTCTTATTCATCAGTTATACACCGTCGGATCGTTGGATTGTTGGGGCGTTGTGGGAATTAAAGGATATACAAGAGGTTTATAAGTGGCGTTTGTTGTGTGAGGAGTTGAATTGTTACATCAACCCATTAACCGGGGAAGTGAAAGATTTTAACTGGTATGAGATAGAATGCAGGGCGCAACAATACACAGCATTTGATAGATGCTATAGAAAAGGTAGTAAATGCAAGTATATGAATGATGATGTAGAAAACCAAAGCCAGCATTACACGTTGAACGAGGCAGATTGTAGCGGGCTTACAACTTATGATTATTTATGGTTGGATAGTTTGAACGGTTGGAGTGCATTACCATATAACCGACAAATGAAGTTTTACAC
>JAAGZO010000286.1 GCA_024206195.1 bacterium
TAGTCGCCCATAAGTTCGTTAACATTTTATGTACTCCGTCATTCCCACGAACGCGGGAATCCAGGGCGTTTCACCCAGGTTGCGATTTGTTAAAAGACTTATGGTCAGCTACTTAGTACAGCAACCGGGAAGTTCGCATAACAACTCAGAAGCTTCCACTTCGACATTCGATATTTTAGAAGACGTGCTATGATTTTAAATGGGATACAAGGAAAGCATAAAAGATGTCAGATTTTAAACGTGTAAAACATTATTTCAATAGATGTAATCCCGAAATTCCCATTCCTGAAAATGATCCTGACAGTTTTTATGTCGATTTTGACCTGAAGGAATTAAGGGGGGAAAAATGCATTGATGCTTTGGCTGCCAGAATTGAACTTTCGGACGGTCCCACTACTCAGCTATTCACAGGCTTTCCTGGTGCAGGAAAGACAAGCGAACTGTATCGGCTTGTCAAAAAGTTGAACGATCTTGATTATTTGGTTGTTTATGCCGATTCTTTAAATACTATTGATGTTTTAAATCCTATAGAGTACACAGACGTGCTTATTGCTCTTGGACTTGCCGTGGATGAAGAACTTTCAAAACTATATAAACAAGGAAAAACGAGCAAATGGGTTAAGCGATTTGGCAATGAACTTAAAAAGCTTCTTTTTGCTGATGTTAGTCTTCATGAATTCAAAGGGAAAATTGGTATCGAGTCAACAGAGATCGAAATTGGAGCTGAGCTTAAAAAAAGTCCTTCTTTCCGAAGAGGATTAAGACAGGCTGCAAACAACCAAAGACGCCAATTTTTAGATCAGGTCCGAAATTTTTTTTATGATGCGGATCAAAGTATCAGGAAAGTTTATAAGCAAGGGCTTGTCGTAATATTGGACAATCTGGAAAAACTTTCATCAGAAGCTGACACTCGTGATTCAGCTCGTAACATGTTACTTCATCATTCCGATGCTTTGCGACAGCCAAATGTTCACTTAATATACACCATTCCGGCTCCTTTTATATTTTCTGTATGGGGACCGCAACTTGGCCGTATCTATAATAGTGAACCTCTCGTTTTGCCAATGGTAAAAATACGAAGACAATCTTCCGGCAGTCTCTATCAAGATGGAATTAAGGCAATGCGTGAAGCATTACTCCGTCGCGTTGACTTTGATGAAGTATTCTCGGGCGATGAAGAAATCGTTGAAAAACTGATTGAGCATTGTGGAGGGTATACACGTGACCTTCTGCGATTATTACAGTATTCTTTACAAAACGCTTGGGAGTTGCCTGTAAGGGCGGAACATGTAGATATGGCGATACGCAAATTAGAAAAAAGCTATAGACGAGGCTTGAATACGGATGATTTTCCCCTGCTTCAGGGTATTAAAGAAAATCGTCCGCAAACCGTCTCCGAAGAGAGTAAAAAACGTTTGGAGCAAATAATGACTAACCATTATGTCATGATTTACGGTAACGATACTGAATGGTATGACATTCATCCTCTTGTGGGAAAATTTATAGGAAATTCAGAAGCAGGGTAAGTCAACTCTTGAATGATAATTCAGTTTCAGAAATAGATGATTTAGAATTCCTCAAACGTGGTTTGCTGTTAGGTGAGGGATTTCAGTTATATATGGTAATTGCCAATACTGTAGATGAGCGAAACAATTTAATTCATGAGCTTTCTGCTACACAAGGACTTGTGGCGGCTGTTATTGAGGGAGGAGAACTGAAAGAAAGAAGTTTGGCAGATGCCATCCTTGATGCTTTCTATGGTTTGCAAGGGCAAAATGGACGCTTGATTGTTTGTGTCTCTGAACTTGATGAGGTGATAGCTGAAAAACCACGCCTTTTAAGCCATCTAAATGAGCAGCGAAATGAGCTTAGCGTTCATGCTCCAGGAGCAATAGTTATTATTGGGAGCAGCCTGCTTATTGGACAGCTTAGGCATGCAGCTCCTGATGCCTGGTCAATTCGTTCAGCAGATTGTGAAGTTGGACTTTATTACAGAAAACTCTGCAGATGTTATTAAACATGTTAAAGAAGCGGTTCAGCTTGCCCACAAGAGCGGAGATATAGAACTTCTATCAGATTGGACTTTGGACAAATTAGTACAGACCAACAGAAATATCCAGACTGCCCTATCTTACTCTTAATCTTACTCTTAATCTTACTCTTAATCTTACTCTTATTATCTTAATCTTAATCGTACTCAAAAAAATTAAGAGCAAGAGCAAGAGCAAGA
>JAAGZO010000287.1 GCA_024206195.1 bacterium
GCCGCGTCTACCATTCCGCCACTCCGGCTACAGCTACGGATTATACCTCATATAAGCCCCCTAAGTCTATAATTGGCGCCCAATTGGCGCCCCCAAAGATATAAAAGTCTATTCTGACCGTGTGGAATAGTGAAATGAGACGCGTTCGATAGCTTTTTGTCGAATACTTGATTGCTGCAGAGAGAAGATCTTAAATTGCAGAGACATGAATGCACAAAATAACATGATTTGTCGCCTTTGGAAAATTGCTATGCTATGGTATTATACCCGTAAAAAGACATACAATAACTGAACATTCAGACATAGAAGCTCCAATAGATCACACGGTCTTGAACAAACACGTAAATGGCAGGTTTAAACAATGAATAGCTCATTAGGTGAATCTATATGCCTGAAATAGAAGTTGATGAAGTCCCAGTGGGTATAACTTTGCCTGATGACGAATTGGGTATGGTTATTATGCAACCGTACGTGGAACTTTGCCCTACGGAACCATTCAAGTGGCCTGCATCTTTAAAGAGCGCTCAAATAGGGCGTATCAAAGAGACACTTGATATTGCACAAAAAGCAAAACATGGTTGCGATAGAACGCACTTCACGCTTCTTCCTGAATACACTATCCCAGGCTTGGAAGGATTTCGAGTAATACAAGATACTCTGGAGAACAGTTCTTGGCCAGAAGACACTGTTGTCATTGGCGGGCTAGATGGTTTAGCAAAGAATGAATATACCGATCTTTGCGACTTAAAAAACGTAACTGTAGATTCGCTAAATGCTCCTGATGTGGTTCGAGATGGGCAATGGGTTAATTGTTGCTGTACGTGGGTTAAAAGTCGAAGTGATGATGGAAAACCAATTGTACAAGGCTGGATACAACCAAAGCTGCGCCCTGCTTGGGAAGAAATGGATGTTCCCGTAAATGATATGTTTGAAGGTAAAAAGGTGCATATCTTCGAAGGTAGTTCAACAAAAGGATTGGCACTTCGGTTTCTATCTGTAATATGTATTGATTGGATAAGTGATTCAGGGGAATATGATGGCATCAAGACTGTGCTAAAAAAAGCTAATGAACTTGAGGGTGCTGCCCCGTATGGAAGGCCCATTCATTTAGCTGCGGTACTAAAGCTCAATCCAAAACCTAATCACCCTGCATTTCTGAGTTATGCTTATGCGTTTTTTCATGACGCTTACGAATTTGTGGAACGACGCGATTGTGTAATATGTTTTGTGAATGGAGCTGGTGCCCAATGCCCCGGGCCGTGTCAACAATACGGGTATTCGAGCCTCATTTTTTCTGCAGATTCGCCATATTCTAATAGAACCTCACCTCCGTCGTATGCGCTCGCTACCAAGAAGTATAGAGGAAGTGAGGATCTTCAGACATGCAAGGAAGCGCTTTTTCGTGAAAATGGCGAATGTGTACATTCTTTTCGATTGTTTCACCCTCTATCGGTTTCAAAAACGCCAAGTAGTTCAAGGCGAATACCACTTAGTCCCGTGATTGTTCATTCTTTGAACAGTGCCAGTAATGATCCTCGTTTACCAAATGAGCAAGTTCCAGCAGCGGTCAAATGGGTGAATGATAAATTGGATGCATTTCAGGTTATTAACACCGATCCTAATATCGCTACTGTCATAGAGGTAAGTCACAATAAGATCAAAGGGGATATGAAATGGGCAAGCAACGAATACTTGACGAATGCGCTATTGGCTGCAACATCTGGCATGAGTAAAGAGTCTGCAAGTCATGTCGATGTGTGGGATGATCCCCATAGCCTTGCTTTAGAGACAACATTTTCGGCACTTACTCTATTAAATTGTTTCGAAGATGTCATTATTAAGAATGCACCAACTCAAGCATTTCTGGTACATAACAATGATGTATTTGATATTCTGGTAGTTGCGGGAAGATCACACGATAAGAATATCGGACATGTGAAGGAATTGCATCATGGCAGTAGGTATCGGAAAACATTGATTGTAAGTCGTGATAAAAATGATGGCCCTCTTCTTGATCGTGATAAATCAATATGTAAAGCCATTCCTGATGAAAATAGATGTAGTTATCATGATTTGAAAGAGTGTGTAACAGCACAATCCGATGTTGAATTGAAAACTGTCATAAAAGGCAAAATTGGGAGTTATAATGCCTGAAGTTGTTGAGACAGTAAAAACTGCTATTGATAAGGTTTTGGAAGGTCGTAGTCCTCATGTGGAACTACTTGATTTGGAACCACTTTTCCTTTTACTCAGTGTTGATAAGGATAGAGTTGGGTTCGCTTCCTTGAACGGAAAACCACTGGAGAACTACGATGAGGCTCTCAACAAGTTCAGGGCATTATATGCTGATCATGCTTCAGACTGGGCAGATTGTGACCTCACGTTAGTGCTATGCGTTAAGACCGTGACTGATGATATAGTGGCGGATCTCATCAGAATAGAGGTTGATCCTTACTTTTGCCGCAAATTCGTGATCGATGTCACAGAGAATCTCCAACAATCATTCAAGGTTCTTCCTTTTGTCTCTCCTTTACCGAGTGAGATTGCATCGGGAAAACGGCCAATAAGTGCACAGTCATTTCTAACGCAACATGATGTGCCTGCGAAGCTTGCAGAGGGTCTGGTGGTTCCCCAACGCCTAAGTGAGAAAACAATAGTGAAAGGATGTTTATCAGGGCGTTTCGGTGAACTAGATTGGATTGAACCCGAAAAAGAGACATTTCTAGTGATGCCAGATTCAGACCTATATAAATCAGATCAGGTCCGTATAAAGGAATTGGAAATAAAAGATTTTCGAGCCTATCGGGGAACGCGCACTTCGATTTAGATGCCAATTTAATAGTCCTTTTCGGACCAAATGGTTTTGGCAAGACTTCCATGTTTGATGCAATCGATTTTGCTTGTACAGGAGGCGTGACTAGGTTTGATGAGTATCTTGGGAATACATCAGAAAAGCAATTAAAAGTACTTCCTCATCTTAATTCGTCTCCAGATCGATCTTCGGTAAAATTGACCGCAACCATTATTGGTGAGGATATGATTTTTGAGCGAACAGTGAGCAGTAGAAAAGAAGCCAAAATAGATTCTAAAACAAACATAGATAGAACAAAGACTTTGATGGCTCTAA
>JAAGZO010000288.1 GCA_024206195.1 bacterium
CTTTCTTGTAGACCTTATATTTAGCTGGTGACGCCCAGCGTTCGTCTTCTGTACAGACAGGTAATTCTGCGTCCGGGGTATTTTCATACTGGCAGAGGAGATTGATTTTATCTGTGAGGTATTTTTCCTGTGTAGGGAAGTCCCACAAAGGCACCGGCACTCTCATTACCTGGGGAGGGTAGTCATCTATTCTGAGGGCATCCATAGGTTTCCAGTCCTTGAAGAGTAGGATCCCTTCTAATTGCTCCACTTTGTAGTTATCCAACCTCCAGAGATAGCAGAGGGAGTTCAACTGTTTCTCCAGGCCATCGTTTAAAGAGCCGTAAATGCCAGACCAAACCGAGGTAAATTTGTAGTCCTGGAGCTTGAGTGCATTGGAAGGAAGAATAGTAGCTCTATCAGTCTGTCCGGAGAAAGACTTGGGGAGCCTGAAATAACTCTCCAGACGCTTTTCTATGATGTCTCCAGGCTCTCCATGTCCTTCTGAAATCTTATGCACAGCGGTCCCATAGACGGCCCAGAGGCGGTCTGTTACGTCTTCAGTTAAACTGTCGTAGTGCCTTTTTTCTAGCCAGAATTGTCGCGGAGAGACAGTTGTTCTGGACGCCGTCAAAAAAGAGGCGATCCCTTTTCTAGGCTGCGCAGCATTGAATAATGGTTTTGGTAAATTTGATAAATTCGTTACAATCATGTCATTTCTCCTTTTCTTTTGATGGATGCTGGCGGGAATTGAACCCGCGACCTCCGGTTTAGCTTCCGGCGCTCTTCGTCATCCTGAGCTACAGCATCCGTTTAAATTCATTCAGTCAATTCCTTTGGGGGATGCTGGCAGGGTCCACTTACACCGGTTACGTCCTCCGGCTGGACACCCCGCACAGCATCCTTTTAAATTCATTTAACGTCCTTTAACCCTTTCCAAATAAGACAATTCTCTTTAGAACACAGTTTATCTGTTGAAGAACATTTTCCTGTTTGTACCCCCCTTCGATAACAAAATTTGCGAAAGGTATCGAATGTTATTTCTTTTTTCATGATTCCTCAATTGTTTTAATCAGTGCTCGCCAGCAAATTGCGGGTTTGGCTGTATGTGCAAAGCAAGCAATTTTAAATATTTCACTTGAATTTTCATCAAATCCCATCAGACTAACGACTGTCGTTAAATATTTGGCAAAGGTTTCCTCATTCATATTATCCCAAATCTTATCCCAGCAGTTGCGGTCTGATTGGGGATTCCACCCAAAAACATTTTCCCCTTCCTTATTTTTAAACACAGGTTCGGCATGATAAGTTCCGTTTTCTTTCCACCCCATCCACTCAGTAACCATCTTCTTTTCTTCCCGTAGTGTCATAATTCTATCCCATCCGAATCGGTTTGAGCCATATTTTTTTCAAAAAAGCCTACAAGCCTATCACACAATATTCTTGCTGCTGTTTTATCATTTTCAGCTTTAATTGTACATCTATGCCCATGTGGGCCGTCTTGTATATTCTCCATTTCGAAAAACAACTCTTCAATATTATCTAAATTATACGTAAAATAGTCATCGCTTTCTAGTGTCATAATTCCTCAATTGCTTTAATCAGTGCTGGCCAACAGATTTCCGGTAGGGCAGTATGAAAAAACCATGGCTCGTTATAATCATCCTCTTCATATTCCGGTAATAATTTGCCTAAATGGGTGATGTAAACAGGCCGAAAATGTTTGTCCATATTATTCCAAATCTTATCCCAGCAGTTGCGGTCTGATTTGGGGTTCCATGCGACCCATTCAAAAGGCTGACACTCGTTTGTAAAAAACCCCGTTGAATAATCAAATAAAGGCAAGGTGTAAGCAGCTGGAATACCATATGAAGTATCCCACCCCATCCACGTTGCAACCATCTTCTTTTCTTCCAGTAGTGTCATAATTCCTCCAGGGATTTGAGAGCGTCTAACAAAGCACCCCTCATTAAATGTAGCGCCTCAGCTTCCCCCTGGTGTTCGGGAGCTGCAAATTTAGGGAGCCAGATTTTTTGTAAGGCAAGAACCTTTTTGCAAACATCCACAAGCCGCTCATGGTCGTTACAGGCTTTGACTCCATCATTAAGAAGCTGTGTTATCTCTGCTAAATCAACATCTCTCCCATCTTTCAAATCATAATGATATGCTCCCCATTTCCCGATTCTTACTTCATAGCGTTTTGTATGTTCCATCTCTCACTCCTTAGTCATTATGGCTTGATATATTGTATCACCTGCATCAGTACAACCACAGCTTGATGATTTTAATTTGTACCCTTCATCAAGCGACTGATTTACTAGTTTATCAAATTGAGCCTTATCTGACCAAATCTCTATTGTGTATATATGCGGTTTGTCCATCCCTCCTTCACTCCTTCCAATAATCAGATGATTCTAAATTCAGTTTTTTTAATTCACTAATTGGAACTTCCATATCACCAGCAGTCTTGTAATCATCACAGTAGATAACGCCTTGCCAACAACAGGCTCGTAAACATTCACTGCAAACCGTTACTTTTCTTTCGTTCATCTCTTTCCTTTCAGTCTATTGGTTCAGTTAAGATTTTTGGTGGTTCTGGTAAGGGCATCCAGTGGGTAGCATCAAAAAAACAATTGTGCCCATTATATCCCGCCCATTTTTTATCTGAGTTGAAAAAAGACCATGCAATAACTTCACTGTCATAGATTAAATAATCTCCAATCTGTTTAGGTAGGCTATCTTTTACACTGATCCATTTCATCTCTCTTTCCTTTCAGTCTATTCCACTGGATCAATTACTTCCGCTACATCTCTCAAATGTTCTGCCAGCTCTTTACATGCTGCTTTATCAAGCAATCCTGTTTCTATGACTGTGGTTTGTTCTTCAATTATGATTTCATAATATTTATCTATTTTTCTTGCTGTTAGATTCATTTCTTTCCTTTCAGTCTATTGGTTCAGTTAAAGCAGCTTCCTAAGACTTGAAGTGTGGACGGAACTTCCCTTACCTGAAAATTCAGATAAGGACTTCCATCGACCAATCGGTGTTATGGATACTGCTATACTATCTCTGGGATGCTCTCCCCGTCCTAAGTCCGGTTGCTTTGTGCTTAGATTCATATAGCCCTTACTCCCCCGGTGTGCATGGAAGCACCAAAGAACGGGAAAAGCAACGGTTTTAATACGAGAGAATTTTGGCTCCTGTCGGGGCATTCGCAACCCCTGTTCAGTCTCTCTTCCTTTGTCATTAATAAAACTAAGAAGGTCATTGATATTGCACCTAGCACAGGAAGTAATTCTCTCTAATCGGATATCGGCCAGCCTGGTTCTACCTGCTCTGGCCTTAGACATTAGGGGGGCGCTGGCAGGGGTTTGTCTAGTGGCGGTTATCTGACCGCCGATCGGGTTTTTCACCGAACGTAAGTTTTTATCTAGTCCCTGCATGATTGGGCTACCTTTAACTCTTTCGAGCAGTCCCGCACTCCTATTTACTGAGTTGCACAGCTTGAGATTCTTCGCCTTCTCGGCTTTGCGTCTAATTCCGCCACAGCGCCCTTCTAATATCTCGAACCCTTGCACACAAAATACCTCTCGGCTCTTGTCCAGGTTCATCACTTTCGGGTTTTTCGGTTCCCTACGGTTCGATGTCTTCGATTCAAAACGGAACAGGAAAGGGACACCGGAACCGAAACGATGTCCTCCCCATAAGCCGCTAAGCAAATGGGTTGTTCCTGTTCCTAAGATACTTAAATTATTCATTTGGTCAAGGGGTTAATGCGGAAAGTCTTTGTATTTGATTTTCGTAATGATTCTTTCTCCGTTTCTTGTTGCCAGATTCACCAATGGACGCATAACAAGCCCTTCAGCAATTCGATTTGGGTCTGTAGTTGTCACTGATTTCATTCCCTTCCGCACCATTTCCACCCCATCCAGAAGTGTTCCCTGGCTTATCATAGGGACTTTTTCTATTTCAAGCTTGTCTGCAATATCGGCAATATTTTCCTGAGTGAGCCACCATTTATCAATTTTCACATCAAACAGAATGAAGTCAACCCCATCAGGAATATAACAGCCCCCTTTCTGGATTTTAGCTCCGTAACCTTCTCCATACAAGCAGGCATCTCCATCAGGGAAAACCGCTCTCATTTTTTCTTCGGTAAAAGTTTCCATAAGCTTCGTTACCAGGGGTGCCGGTATTTGGGCTCTGTCTGTTTTTCCACCAAAGGTTACTTTGCCATCCTGAAACATAACGCGAATATTTGTTCCGTCAATTTTCTCAGTAAATACCCACGCATTATTTTTGAGGTAATCAAAGGCATCAAGAGAGAAGTCTCCTTCCAATAAGGTTTTGTACTTTGTCTCAGGGTCTCTTTTGAATACGGTCTGTATTTTGTGATATTCTTTCATACCTCCTCCTCCAGTTTAGTTAGTTCTATTTCATCTTTTTCTGTAAGAGGGAACCAGGTAACTGGTTGACCATCACTCGGGCAATAGCGTAACTTTGCTCCCGAAGGTTCATAAATACTAAAGACACAAGGCTTGTCACAAAATTTTGTATCCCGGCAGATGAATTTTTTCGGTTCCATAAGTTACTCCTTTCTATCATTTTCCAGTTTCTCCAGTATCTCCCCCACCTTACAGTAGAGTCCCAGTAAAAGGGCCCAGGTAAGGAGGAGAATCATTATAGCCAGCATGGAGATAGTCATTTTAATCTTCTCTTACATTTACAAAGCGTTCGATATAGTCTCTATCTTTCGAAAAGATGGGTATTTCATAATCTGATTCATTTTTAATTATACAGAAACCTCTTTTTCTGACTGTTTTAAAATCATTAAAGTTAATACCTCTTTGAAAGAGAAGCTCCTGTATTTCGTTACAGGAGACCCCTTCGAGGTGTTTATGAAAGTTTTCTCTCCCAGCAAACTGGATGGCGTTTCTAGTAGCATCTATTTGACGCCAAATGAAATAATTAACCACTTCATCTAATGGTAATGAGAAGACTCTACTATCAAACTGCACTTCTTTACCGAAGATATTGGAGAATCGTGCAGCAGCGATTGAAGCTGATATAGATACCATCTTGTTAATCTCATAGGAAAACCATGCATCAGTCCTGATTGTCTTATAATCAGTTATTAAGAAGCTAATCTCATCTGACTGACTGTAACAGAAATCACATCCCTGTATCTCACTCATGAGAGCGTGGGCCGTAGAAGTCATCTGTGCTAAAAATTCTTCTGACCACGCTCTTTTGAATCTTCGCCGGGTAATAGTATGAAAAGCTCTTCCATCCACCCGTAATATTACTGGTATCCTCCGGGGAAGGGTCCAATTAGATACCTTTTCGTATCTTTTCATCCTGTCACCAATATCTAAACCGTCTGAACTCATTTTTCCAAATACTCCTTAATCTTCAATGCTGTGGATCTTGAGCGAGCAGTTGAGGGCCAAAACTCTTTGTCCCAGCAGATGAATTTTTTCGGTTCCATAAGTTACTCCTTTCTATCATTTCTTGTTTGACTGCCACTCAAAAAGGGCTTTACAAAATGGGCACATAGTTTTTACGGTTTCATCTCCTACTGTGACATCATTCAGAAAATCAACCACAGTATTCATGTGCGACAAAATTTGTTTTATTTCCTTCATATCCTCACCTTTCTCCAGCTCCAGGTCAATCATAGCTGCAAAGGCGCTTTTAAAACTGGAGTAGTAGTGTGTGTTGATTTGAGTTTTCGGATTACCATCTTTGTCTTTTCCCTCATATGGGGCTAGAAGACCGATATTATAGTTATCCAACCTTTTTATCTCATAGTTTTTGTATTTCAATTTACTCCTCCAAATACTCTTTAATCTTATCCGCTGTTGCCCGGGACCTTGCAGTTGAGGGCCAGAACTCATCATTTAAGGCATAATAGAAGGCTTTGGGTTCATACCCCATCTCCTTGGCCAGTTGATTGATGCTTGTTACCCTCATTTCTACTTCACAGGGCCCTTCCCCTTCAGTGACAGAGAAACTTCTACCACATGCCTTGGAATACAGCATCAGGAGATTCTTGCAAGTCTCACACATCTGCATCCCTTGACAGGAGTAATCGGCTTCTCTATTGCAATTTGGCATATCCCAAATATACGGTGCCAACATCCAAAAGTCAAACATTTTGTAAAAGTTTTTACCAACACTTCCTTTTAGTGCACATCTGTACACTGCACAAAAAGTCTTGAC
>JAAGZO010000289.1 GCA_024206195.1 bacterium
AAAAGAATAAGAATCCGTTATAACGGACTCTTACCCTCCAATGCTTTTGTGATGCATCTACTTTGCCTATCCCAATCAGTACAACATTGAAGCACTTTTATCTGCTCATCTTCGCTCATTCCACAACTTAAAACCTCTTCTAATAGGTCTCTCCAAGAATTTATATTCGGATTATCAGTAAGTGATTTAATATACTTCTGAATCTCTCTGTTTTGATGCACCCATTCGTCATCCATCCTTACTTGGTATTCGTATTCAGTTTCTTTTTTTCTTGGTAGTAAATACCAACCCTCTACAATGTACTTCTTCTCTAACTCTGCTCGTTTCATTAGTCTATGTTTTTATGTGTTAATACTAAGTATAACGTGTATACTCCAAATGGTAGTAGGTAAATATATCCTACCTCTGTCGTGATGGCGAACAAGAATATTATCAGAATGTTTGCCATAATCAATGCGAATATTGTCGCGTAGTCTAAAATCTTCTTCATCTTATTTGTCGTTTTGCTTGAATGCTTCCAACGTCTGTGTGTAGTTAGATAGCTTCGTTCGTAATAATTTAATGGTCTCACGTGTATCATCGCATACATATGTGTTACACTCCGCTAATCTGTATTGGTAAAAATGCACGTCATCGTTTACCTTCTCCAATTCAGAAATGTAGGTCTTGGTAGTTTCAATTAGCTTCTCCAAGGACTCTCTCTCAATAGATTTGAATTCCATATCAATATGTTTAAATGGTTTCCGTTTCGTCCTTTTGGACTCATCAGCACAAGCACTCACTTGTGGACGGATGGAGAATCCGTTATAACGGATTCCCCACATGCGTCATCTTAAAGTCTCCGCTCTAAGGCTTCTTGTGTACAGGTGACTCAAGTTACCAAAGCGGTCGACGAATGGTTTCACTGCATGGTTGATTTTACGAGTCATCAACATCTTTCTGAAATGCTTTGATAACTCCATAACCTCAGATACCTTTTCTGCATCGCCATTGTACATCATCGTCAGAATTGGCTTCAACTTGCTTAGA
>JAAGZO010000290.1 GCA_024206195.1 bacterium
TCCATTAAATACTCTAACTTACTATTAACCGGATCGGGATCAGAATTCGATTCGGCATGAAAAGAGAGATTAGAAAGCATACTATTGTTTGACCACCATTCAGGCTCTTCCAAGGGGAATTGCAAGAAAACTCCTCCCTGATCTACAGGAAAAGCTCATTTATTTGTGAGTTTTTCAATACAACGGGCATTGTTAGGTAACGGCAATGCAGAATACGAATATGCAGCTTGAATGGAATTTATTATGATATGTCGTCCTATTATCTCAGCATGCTGAGTGCCTTTAACTGTATAGGGACAGATCTTAGTCAAATTTCTCAGATGCCATATAATGACACCTTCGTCAGTTGAACATTGTCCATCGGTGGCATGACAAGCACCTACATCACCCAAGTCAGTAGCGATCTTTACTCCATCCATGGTAAAAATGTGTCCTTGTTCTATCATGAAATTAGTTATGGAAGAATACTAGTCAAAACAACACCACTTATAAACTAACTGAAGAGTTCAATTAGTGGACCAAAATCTATCCTTAA
>JAAGZO010000291.1 GCA_024206195.1 bacterium
CACTGTCTCTACTATTTTTATAATTTCTTAAACCATACTCTATCTACTCCCTACTCAACACATCTTTGAGGGTGTGTTTAGTAATTAATCTAGTCCAACATTTAGGGCATACCCAATGGTAATGCTCGTAGTCTTTGTTGCAACCTGAACACTTTGTTTTCATTCAATCACCTCTATTTCCTTCCCGCAGTAGGGGCAGTGTTTGTAATTAGATTCTACATATTGACTAACGGAATTATTACATTTAGTTTTAAAGTATTTTACATCCGAAGCCTCATCCCAAGGGATAACAATGCTTTCCCACTCACATACCCCAACTAGGCTTTCGAGGTAGGTGAGAAGCTTTTCTTTATTTACTGCATAGTCTGGTATCTCAACTTTTATTTCAAATCCCATTCTAGTGTTGGGGTCAACAGATTTTCCAATGGCAACTATTGGAGGTCTTTCCTTCACCCACTCCCTAATCTTCTCTACGTCACTCTTTGTCATTGTTGGACTCCTTTGGTTTCTTATGAAAAGATATAGACATAAGCAATAAGTTGATAGCTAGAGATGAACCACCAGCTTGGAAACCTAGCTCCCAATTCCATCCACCTCCGAATCTACCCCATAAATTATTTTTCGCTCGATATTTAAACGTAACCTTATACCCAAAACAAAAGAAGGAACGGTTTAATAAGTACCTGACAGGAAACAGCTCATTTATTTTCAACATGGCTAATACTAGTATTTCATCTTTCATCCCTCTCTCCTTTCATTGTTGGACTCCTTAA
>JAAGZO010000292.1 GCA_024206195.1 bacterium
AACCTAACTAAAATATCAGCTGGCTTCTTTTAATGGATTCTTAAACTCTAGGTTGTATGCCTTTCCAGCTGGTATTTTGTGAGGACCCTAAATTATTAATGTAACGACTTACCGAAGCCTTAGGAGCTGAAGACTGTCCAACTAATACGAATAAATACTCTCCAGCTTCTGCAGAAACTACTCTCAACATGGCCTTGCTCTCTCCAGTAAAGTTACAAGGTTCGAACTTAATATTTCCTGTGATATCTGTGCCTTTAATGTAATCGCAAGGCTCCGTTCTCTTAATTACAGGAGGTCCAGACTGCTTGGCTGATTCATCAAAAACAGGAGTAAACTCACTAATATTGGGGAATGAGTCGTTAAACTTCTCGATTTTGATTTGAAATTCTGTAGCTTTTTTAATGTAGCTGAGGAAGTTGTAGGTGACGATCTTCTCTGACCCTAAACTTGCAACCATAGGGGGTAGGACCTTCGGTGGCTGACCTGAGGTGCCTTTAAGCTGTAATGGGTATTTAAGGTCGCCAAGTTCAGGAGATTTTATGGTAATCAGGGAGTTAAGTGTGGTATTGGTCAAAAGAGGGCGATAACTTATCTCTAAAGGAACTTCTGAATCAGGAATAAGAATAAGAGAATCTGGCTTAATTAGCACATAGTCGTTGTCTTTCACAATTTGATCTGATTTAATGTTTACTGCTGTTTTAAGAGGATTAGTGACGTGAATTTGATTTGTAATCATTTCTCGTACAGGGCCTGAAAGTTCAGTTACAGGATAGGGGTCAGCGGGTGTAGTAGTCATGCAAATGTTGTAGTAAACGTATTCTTTAGTTTCTGTGTTCTCGAAGTTAAGTTTAATGTTGCACACACAGTCTTTCCAAGATCTAAAGGAGAGTTTATATTCTTTCATGGAGTTGGAAGCAACGTCAATGGTGTTAGCACCTTTAATAAAGATTGTGGGGTCATCTTTCTTGTCGCTCTAAAGGGATAAATAAATAAAATTTAAAATATAAGGAAATTAATATTAAAAATAGGAATATTAGAGTTAAGAACTTACAGTCCAGGACACTTTAAATCTCTGTGGCTGGAACAACCAATTCTGTACATCAATCTTAATAACCTTCCATTCTCTTGCTTTAACAGTATCTGTAACTTGTCTCTTTGGTTTAGGCTCAGTAGTAGTTCCTACAAACTTAAAGCTCTTAGCTAATCCATCTGGAGTAGGGAAGAAGACAATCGCCTCATAAGTTTGTCCAGGTTTATTCATAGTTAATGGGCAATAAGTAAGCAAATAAGTTCCCTCAGTATTTTCTTTAACCTCAAATACGCTTTCTCCCTTAAAGTATGAAACAAACTCTTTCTGCTCTTCAATAGCTGAGGATATCGTAGGCTGAATCTTCCATGGTTTGTCTGAGGTGTTCTTAATCTTAATCTCAACCGTTTTAGGAATTCTAACCTCTGTTTCAATATTCTGAACTAAAATACTCTCTTTAACTATCTCAATGGACTTCCCATATAGTGAAATGTAGAGTGGCTCGAAGTTTTCTACAAGGCATTTAATCTTCTCAAAGGTAACGTTATTTTCTGCAACTTTGGGATAGAAGGTGATCTTAAGGTGGATATCCTCGTGAGGAGGGATAACTCCAGTAGAAGGCTCAATTGTGAAGAACTTACTATAGTCTTTCTTACCTGTTGGGGTTTCCCATTTAAACTTAGCTGGAAGATCTCCGAAGTTTCTTATTTGAACTGTGCGAGAAGTGAAGGATCCGACGACGATCTCTCCAAAGTGAGGGAGTTCTCCAATAATCCTGACATCTACTCCGTAACTTGCAGCTGAAACAGTAATAAGCCTTCTTAAATCGGTGTTGTTTACCTTCATAATAATATCTTCTTGGAATAGAGGTATTCTAATATTTGGATTGAATTCTACTTCAATGCTCTTGGTGTGTCTAGGTTCTAATACGAATACTTCATCTAATTTCGTTTTCATTGAGAGACATCGTTTAGCAAAGCTGACTGGGTTTTCAGGCATGATCTGTACTGGGACTTTTATTTTACCTCTATTAATAATAGTGAACTCCATCTTCTTGTATTGCCCAAGTTGAATAATGCCAAAATTGAGAGTTTGCATGTTAGGATCTTCAAGTTCTAGTCTAAGAGGAATACCTTCACCCAACACCTCTACTTCCACATCGTAAATACCGTTGAAAGTAAATTTGATTAATTCTCTATACTTTACGAATTCTCTTGGCGTGAATACAAACTGCACAGGTAGTATATCTTCTTTCTTAGTATAAGGGAGAATAACCTGCCCAGTATAGAGATTTGCAATATCCAAGTGAGGTTTGTTCTTATTTTCGAAATTAGTCTCAATTGAAAGTGCTTCTTTGTCATGATTCTTAATACTGATAGTCTGGGTAACTGAAGT
Source organism: bacterium (assembly GCA_024206195.1). The sequence continues at coordinate 2,423 of JAAGZO010000292.1, forward strand.
ATACTGTCTCATCACATAACA
>JAAGZO010000293.1 GCA_024206195.1 bacterium
TAAAGATTCAGTAGAGTTTACTGACTTACAAACAGAGGTTCACCAATGGCAAGATAAGGTTGATTCTGAAAGACGCTCTTTAACTAGAGCTAGAATGCTTAGAGATATTTCCACAGGTGCTAGGGGTGATGAAGATAAACTCGCTATGTTAGAGAAGCTATGGCAAGAAGCAGCTGAAGATGGTGACGAACTCACATCTCTCCGTATTGAAACTGAGTATAACAACTTAATGAATAAGGTTAATAAGGCTGGCGGTGGCGGAGGTTATGGACGAGGTAAAAAGGGCGAGAAAGCTTATACCAAATTTAATAGACAACATGAACAGTTCTGGACGGAGATGAAGCGGGCTGAACAGACTGGTGATAGGGAGAGAATCGGCGAATTGTTAAATGCTGATACTTATGTGGGTAGTGATGGAAAAGAATACCAAGGGTTAGATGCCACTTGGAATGAAATAGCTAATGAAACAGACTTAACTGAAAATCAAGTTCAAGAACTAAATGATAAGCAATATGCAGATTATGGTGATGGAAAAGACATAATGGGAGAGTGGGATTTATATAGAAATATTACAGAAAACCCTGATAAGTATGTATTAAAACAAAACACTGATGATAAAGGAAATATAACAGGATCTTCTTTCCACTTATCAGAGAAGGTTGGTGGGAGTATTGGTCCTGGTGGAGAATTTGGTGTTAAGGGGCATACCGCAGGTAAGACAAGTAGTGGAAGAGATATTTGGATGCCTGTTACTACTAGAGAACTAGGTCAAAGAACTAAGGATGACAAGTATGACCCAGCCAAAACATGGCGGATAGATGAGACTCAATCTAGGGGACAGGTAAGGACACCTTGGGGATCAAGAAAAACACCTAGTATACCTAACCAAGCTGTACAAAAAGACGCTAGTGGTGATAGTGCAGGCTGGCATCCTGGTGGATTTACGTTCGGAGGAAAAACAGGAACAATGACAGACCAACCTAAAGAAGAGGCTTCTGTTGAGACTGAAGTCGCTAACCAGCTAGGTATGGGACTTTCTGCCTTTAAAGCTATTATGACACCAGAAGAACAAGCTAAAGCTGTTCAAAATTATATTTATGTTTCAGGAAACCCTACTGATGCGGAGGCTCAAAGAAGATGGGCTCAATCTCGTGGAATAGCAAAAGAAAAATGGAGTAAATACGGAGGAGAGATACAAAGTGAAGGGGGTACTATCCCAATGGCGAGGATGTTCCCTTCTGATAGTCCTTTAACAGTTATGAACCCTAGTGAAATACCTGACTGGAAAGATATGAGTGAAGAACTAGCTAAAACTGGTGGAGGAAGTGTA
>JAAGZO010000294.1 GCA_024206195.1 bacterium
CCATTAGAAAGTGTAACACCTAATTCGTCAGCCATAGCCTTCAAGTAGCAAAGTTTACAAGTGAAAATGAAATTATTGGAGGCTTTATCCGCACAGGTAATGACATACTTATCCTGCAACTGCCTTAATTCCTGTAACGAACCATATGGAAGCTTATTACAGTTATTGCCAGGTGAGGGGAATTTTATTTTACAGTATGTCAAACGTTTTTCAATTAGCCACAGGACCCGGATTTTATATGGCGAAAAGGAGCCCAGTGACAATTTAGTCTTTCTCTGGAGAAGCGCAATAAAATAATCAACGGCAAGACAAGCAGAAGCTGTAACATGTGACCAATCAAGGTTCCGGGGCTCTCTAAAGTGTGTACCATTATCAAATAAATTCCGCAGCAATTCATCCTGAATAATTCTGCGGTCCCCAGTAACCACATGCCCAAGCGGAACGTAATTGAAAGGCAAAGAAGCACAAGTGCAAGAGCTAAGCATAGCTGACTTCAAGTTGGAGGAATCTAACCATTTTAATACCTTATTATAGGACATAAATTTAGCACCAATAGTAGGTTCAAATTTATAACACAGCATAACTGCACCAAGTGCCTTCAAATCAAAAGGCAGCAAATGTTTAGCCCTAGGGCTAGCTAGAATTGACTGCAAATTTAAATATTCCATACCTTTATTAGGAAAAGTGGCAGAGACAAGCAGTTTAGGAATTGGAGGTTTAAATTTCAGATTGGACTGGAATTTTTTAGCCATACATGCTAAAAGGGCCAATTTGATTTGGGGTTCTAACTGAACTTGTCCACTATTAATGCAGTCATAAAGCACTTTAAGATTAACCTTGGATAGATTGCAAGTTGCAAAGTAAACATCTTGTGCTGTACAATTATGCTGCATAAACTGATCCAAAATAGAGTTTACTTTGATGAGGTTAGGCTTAGTAATTCGACGATGCCTTATGCCATGGGTGTGGCCAGATGGGCGAGGGGGCATTTTAAGGCAGAAGTATGGATGTAACTTATGCTGCATAGGATCCAGACCTTGAGAAATGATACCATAACCTTTGATCTTATCATTTAGCCCAAACGGAAAGCCAGTAACCAATGCCTGAATCCAAAAAAGCTCCCATAATTCCCTATCCTGCTTAGACATGGAGATAGGCAACTTGTGCAACACTTGTATTGTAACATCTTCACATGAATGGCCAGAAGAATTAAAGTGATTAACAAGGTAGGAGTCATATTTTTGGCAGCGAATATTATAAAGGTGCTCTGAGAG
>JAAGZO010000295.1 GCA_024206195.1 bacterium
AGATGATGATCGATTATTGTGTGATGTAGTGAATCTTAGTTCTAAGCGCTTAACGCAAGATCAAATTGAGGTTCTAAGTATGGGAGTTAAGTTTTGATGCACTCCAAGATCGGTTCCCATTACTGAGTTAATTGCTAGTTCTGAGTCGGCTGCCCGAGCATTAGAACAACAGGAAGGAGCGGGAGCCAATTTATTTAGGAATGAATGTGCAACTGCTATTATGCGTTCTACTGTCCCTAAACCTAATCTGAATCCACGTCTCAGACGTGCATTGAAAGATCTAAGTCAAAATCAAGCTATCGTAATAACAACTGCCGACAAGGGCGGCAAGGTGGTAGTATTAGATGTGGATCAATATTCGGAGATGTGTATGGTGCATTTAGAAGATTCGGTCTATGAGAAAGTGGATGGAGTGGGCACTGGAAGGAATCGTATTGTCCTGTTGGATAGAGCCCATAAGATTCAGCAGGATCTGTTTAGCGAAAGATTTGACCAAATGGACCCTTGCGATCGCCTACCAAAGTTACAATGTCAGCAATTGACCAGAACTCTGGATGATTTGAAGAGAAAGAAGGAAATAAGTGTTCATGAACGGAAATGGCTTCTTCCTAGCCAACCATACTCTGGAACGTTGCCCAAGTTTTATGGACTTCCAAAGATCCATAAGCTTGGGCCATTGCTAATACGACCAATAATAGCCAATTGTGGTCTCTACTCGGATCCGTTAATGTTGAAATTAAAATCGGTTTTGAATTTGCTATTGTGGGGAAGTACCTCACTTAGGAATTCTTACGAATTGGTCAAACTGCTACAGGGAACAAAATTTGAACAATCTGATATGTTACTGTCGTTCGACGTTAAAAGTCTCTTCACTCGGGTTCCGGTAGAAGATGCACTGAAGATCATTGAACAATGACTTACTGAACTGAGAGAACTTCCGGTGGATCCAGTAAAGGAGATTACATCACTATCTACATTGGCTATAATTCGTTTACTGAAGATCGTTCTCTATCAATGTTATTTTTCTTGGGATTCTGTTCTATATAGACAAAAGTCCAGTCTCCCTATGGGGAGCCAGTTATCTCCTATAATAGCTAACTTATATATGGAAGACCTCGAACACAAAGTTCCTTGTACTGCAATTATAATCCCCAAAACATATTTCCGATATGTAGATGATGTCTTCTTAGTCTGGAATAATCGAAGAGGTTCTCATAAAGAATTTCTGGATCTTTTGAATGCTCAACATCCACACATAGTGCTAACTGAAGAATGTGAAGTGGAACGGACTCTACCTTTTTTGGATATCTCACTAACAAGACTGCTTATCTCGGACACTGGTGAAGTTTTGGAGCCAATGCAGATAGCAATTTACCATAAGCCGACCCACTGCGATCGGTACTTGCACTTCAAATCTTCACATCCCTCAATGCTTCGCCAGAATGTTCTGAAAGGTCTCTTTCTCAGGGGACAACGATTATTAAAGAACTATCCAAGACAGCTGAAGAATGAGATGAACCATTTGAAAAATGCATTTAGTCATGCAAGCAATGGATATCCAAGAGATATGATTGATCGCTGCTTTAAGAAATTTGAAAAGGAATTGAGAAGATTTCCAGAGAAACTTGAGGTTCGCTCTCGTTTGAGATTAGAAGATCTGTTCACTGAAGAAGGACAACAGAGATTCTCTTGGCCAACTGCGCTTGGAAGATTCTCTACTGAAGATCAAGAAGAGCTAATATCTTGTTTGGAGGAAGAACGAGAAGCAAAGCTTGGAGAACCTCAGCATACTGAAGATCAAGAAGAGATAATACTTGACTTGGAGGAAGATCGAGAAGTGGAACTTGGAGAACTTCAGCATATGCAGATTATGGATGGGGACTGTCAAAGGACAGTACCCCCTGAAGAAGCTCTGCAAGTGACTGGAGATGCAGGCAATGGACCAGTTAATGAGAAGGTAAAGGGGATTTTGGCTG
>JAAGZO010000022.1 GCA_024206195.1 bacterium
CTTTCTAGGTTGGGATTCGTGTCGGCAACTGTCAATAGTACTAGTATAGCTAAAGCACAACTGGAAGATTCCTCATTGCAACCCATTATGAATTACTTAGCTAATAATCAATTACCCGAAGACACTAAGAAAGCAGACTGGGTTATACAACAAGCCAAAAAATACTATTTACAAGATAACCTTTATAAGACTATTTCCTTCGGCTTGGACAACTTGAAATAGTCAAGAATTTGTTGACCAAGTCGTTCTTCCTACCCAACTTAGACATGATATCCTAGAAGACTATCGCGATTCAGTGTTTGGAGGTCACCATGGTTTTAGTAAAACTCTGGATAAAATACAGCTGCGTTTCTTTTGGCCTAACATGAGAAAACAGATAGCACAATACTGCCACGAGTGTGTTCAATGTAACCAAAAGAAAGGACCAGTACACAAAAATCGTGCCCCTATGAATCCTATACCTGTTCATGGAGCCTTTCATCGAGTGGGTATGGATGTTCTTCAGTTAACTCCTACCCTTTCTGGAAATCGTGTTGTCATTGTGATCACCAATTACTTGACAAAATGGACCGAAGGTTTTGCTAGTCCAGATGCTAAAGCCACGAATATAGCAAGATTCTTTATGGAAAACATAGTAGCACGATTCGGATGTCCCTTAGAAATTGTCACAGATAGAGGAAAGAATTTTCAATCAAAACTCTTGCAGGAGATCTGCAACCTTTGTGCCATTCGTAAAATTTCTACAAGTAGTTACCATCCAGAAACCAATGGCCTTGTAGAACGCTTCAACCGTACTCTCTGTAACATGTTGTCCATGTATGTGACCAAACAGCAGAATGACTGGGACCTTTGGTTGCCTTATTGTCTATTCGCGTATAACACTGCTAAACAGGATAGTACTCAAGAAAGTCCCTATTTTTTGTTGTATGGACGTGATCCCAGATTACCGGTAGATGTCACATTTAATGCACTTAGAGCTAGAACCATTCCCTGGACCTCTGATTATGCCAAATCCATAGCTTTACGGTTAACTCAGGCCCATGAACTTGCACTTCACAA
>JAAGZO010000296.1 GCA_024206195.1 bacterium
ATAGAGCAGACAAGGTAATCTGGTGTTTTTATCCTTCGCAGCTCAAATGAATGAGCCAGACTACTCACACCTAGAAAGAATCCACTCCCCACAAAGAAAGAGCACATCCCAATGGCACAGCTGTATGAAATAAATTTTGAAAGCAGAAAAACAAGAAACAAGAGGCCCGAATTTTGAACACAGAAAGTAACCGTGACCCGAAGCCAAGCCCCCAATATTATAAAGTTATTACCTGTAGTAGAGGCTGAGATGTAGTAGACGAGATGAGGTGGACAGTATTTACTCCAGAGCTCCTTATCCAAAGGCAGCTCACGACCAGAGACTGAAGTGACAATGAATCTCGTCTTCTGAGATCACGCCACTGACTTACAGTTCCACAAAACGCCTCAGTACCGGAATATTTGCATGTCATATCATAATCCCTATGTACAGTATGCAATCTCATTAATTACACCACGAATGCTACTCGTATCACTATACCACTAATACTGTACAATTATTAGCCTACTATCAATGTACTAGCACTAATAACACCATCAATACCATACCCTGACTAATACTAATACCACAAACATAGTACTGTACAGTAACCATCATCATATTCACCCCTCCC
>JAAGZO010000297.1 GCA_024206195.1 bacterium
GGGCGTATGACAAAGACAATATTATTCTTATCTGTTTGTTTGCCCTTATGGGGAGTAGCTGCTTGGCATGGTTACAAAGAGCCAAGGGTTCAAGTTAAAGAGACTGTGAAGGTTGTTCCCCCAGAGAAAGTAGATGCCCATGTTTTTCTGACTAAGTGGCAGCTTACTAAGATGCTAAAGACGTTTGAGGAAGATGCTCATCCTGCTGAGACTTTGAAATTTAAAACTGTAGTTAAAAGTGATGGTAAGGGTTGGAGAATCTCTTCTACTCATCTAGCAAGGGGAGCGGAACCATACCCGATCCCAGAAGGGAAGTACTTTGTGATTGATTCTTCTTATGTTGATCATGCTGGCGACTTTAAATCTTGCGTTGAGTATGCTGATAGTTACCAAAACTTTCACGATTACATCGTAATTAGTGCAGAATGAGTTTTAGGTACGATAGTAGGATCATCGGTCCTAACGGTTATAAAGAGTTAATGATAGCTATTTTGAATAAAGAGGACAACCCTGTTGATTCTTGTTGTCACAAGCTGGATTCGCCAGATATATATGACATTGAGAGCGCTGAGACTGGAGCGCATAATTTCGGTATCGAAGGTTGGGAATTAGATCCTGCTGATCAATATCAAGGTTATGCTACAAAACAAATTGGTTCATAATTACTTTAAATAGTGTAAATTACAGTATGGACGTAATTATTCAACTGGTTCAAGATAATCCTTGGTTTGGCGTAGTGACTGCTGGAATTGCTTTTGCATCTGCAATCGCTGCTGCAACCCCAACACCAAAAAAGGGAACGCTATGGGCAAAAATCTATTCGATAATTGACTGGGCGGCTCTAAATGTGGGTAAAGCCAAAAATAAATAGTCTAGTTTCTCCTAGATCAACCTCCTACCTGTGATGGGTAGGGGGTTTTTTTATTTTTTCTTGCAATTTTTAATTACTTATATATTATATTTATATGATTTCTAATAAAGCTAAAGGTCTGTCAGGTTCTAGTCATGTCGCTCACACTAAGAAGCTCATGGATGAGTCTACAAAACGTTACCATCACTCATGCTTGTCGGCTGGGTTGGTAATAAAGAAGACAGGTAAGATGCAAGACATCGGCCATGTCGATTTTATTGTAGACGGTGAGACTGTAGACCTAAAAGGTATTAAGAATTCTACGCGAGAAGGGAGAATTCTTTTGGAGTTTACTAATGTAAATGGTAAGACTGGCTGGTGCAATGAGAAAGGCACTCCTGTTTGGATAGCTTTTGATGTTGGAGCTTTTTTTCTCCATGTTAAAAACATTGATCTTTATAATTTAGCTAAAGACAAATGCGATATGCATGATAGAGTGACTAAAGTTAGCGAGTGTCTGTATAAAGGATACCAGCGCAACGGTAGAAAAGACTGGATGTCAATGGTTACTTTTGGAGATGTCTTGTCCAATTGTGAACATTGGTTTTTGCCTTATCAAGAATATGAGTTACCTATTGAAAAGGTTCAAGGGTAATTACGGAAATTACCTGTTCCTATATAGCTCAGACCATCATTGTAAGGTTCAATAAATAACCCAGTGGTAACAGGAGCAGTTCCAGTCCAACTTTCATACCTGTCATTTATATTTTTGTTGTATTCTCTAATTAAATGCTGAGAGTCCCACTCTTTGTTAGCTTGTCCACTCAAGAGATACATGCCTGTCACTTCAGCCCTAAAGTTCGCCCAGTCTCCTGATGATACTGATGTGCTAGAGTGTATTTCGCTTAATAATTGTTGAGGCATACTTAAATTTACACTTTTTTTATTAATCTTGAAAAAATCTCTTGACCGTAGCTAAGTATTGCTTAGGATCATCCCCAAGCTCTTATAGATATTTATTGCCACCGCCTGGGTAACCTCATAAAATATCTTTAGCGTTTAGAATTTCTTATGAATATGAATTATTTAAAAGCAGAATGTTTATTCTTTACGATTTTCGTTGGCTTGACGTTTGGTGTGATGCTAGCCGTGGTAAGCTGTATAAGTGTTTTCGTAAAAACACTTATAACTTTCCCGATTGAGTTCTATAATATAAGGATGAGATCGCATTTGCAGAAGCGCTTAGAAGCGTTGGAAGAGATGCCAGAAGATATCTGGGATAGACATATCCAGAGAATGGAACAAAACAAAAAGAAAAAAAACGATGGAGAACTTTGAGACACTAGTAGCAAAAGTAGTAGTTTGGGCAGATGAGCGTGGCATCTTCGATGCTGCTGATCCTTTGGCTCAGTTAGACAAGACTCAAGAAGAGTTGGATGAAACAATAGATGCGGTTACTGAATCGGCATTTGATAATCCAGAGGTAGCAGATGGCATAGGTGATATGTTGGTGACGATTATTATCGCATCCAAGATGCTTAAACTAGATCCTACTTATTGTTTGAGTCTGGCCTATGACGAGATCAAAGATCGGAAGGGTAAAATGGTTAACGGTAAATTTGTAAAAGAGAAATAAAATGAATACAAAAGAGTTACTAAAGCTGCATGACGAGACATGTAAATCTTGTCGTGGGATAATGGAACAAAAAAATAGTGATTATACTGGCGGCAAATCATCTACAGATCCTTTCGCCAATTTCAATGCGTCATCTATCCTTGACATTCACCCAGTGCAAGGGTTATTGTTGCGCGTGATCGATAAGATTCAGAGAATTCGCTCATTCACTAATGATAAAGAACTAAAAGTCACTAATGAATCAGTAGAAGATGCGTGTGATGATATTGTTAACTACGCTATTTTAGCTAAGGCTATGCTGATGGAAGAAAGATCCCAGATCGAACAGAATAAAACCAAATAAGCTATGAAACCAAAACCCAAATTTGATTTTGATGTCAACCCAGAACAAAGAGAAAGATTAAAAAAGCTTTTTGGCTGGTCTAAAGATACGCAATTCGCGGATTTTCAAGTGCGCCCAGAAGAAGAAAAGGCTGATTCGAAAAGAAGAAAAAGAAAATGAGTATTGAAGAGAAGCTAAATGCAGTTAGAAAGGCCGCTGAAACGATTCGTCAGATCGATCTAGACTCTAATAAAGAAAAAAAAAGGATTTATAAGTCTTTAACAGAAGATTTAAATGCTTCTGCGATTTTAGAGCCTTACCTATGGGATTGTGTTGTGCTTGGTTTAAGGTTCTACGAATATGATATCGAAAAGATATTGAAAGAAGATGTTTAAGATAATAACTACTTGTTATAATTGCGAGTCTTTTATTAAACAGTGTATTGAAAGTGTCTTTTCCCAAAAGCAAACTGATTGGGAGATGTATATCACTGATGATGCAAGTGAGGATAATTCTGTAGAAGTAGCTACAGAAGTAGCTAATGGTGACCCTAGAATAAAAATTATTAAAAATAATAAAAATATGGGTTCCGTTTATAATAAAACAATTAATTTTATTAATCACGCTAAACCTAACGATGAAGATGTTGTTGTCACTTTAGATGGAGATGATTATCTTGGCAGTCAATATGCTTTATGCCATTTAAAAAAAATATATTCTCAAGGTTATTGGTTTTCTTATGGGGGGTTTATAGCTTCGGAAAAAAGTTTTTATGAAGTAGCGGCCCCAGATCATTTATCATCTATAAATTGGGAGATGTCTTTAAGAAATCAAAGATTTTGCATAACAGCTTTAAGGTCTCACAAATTTTTCTTGTTAAAAAACGTGAGGGATAAAGATTTAAGGCATAAAAATGGTGTTTTATTTAAGTTCCCAGAGGATATAATTTTAAATATACCTATGGCGGAAATGGCTGGTGAGGATAAATGTTATTTTTTAAAAGAAAAAATATATTGCTACCGCATACATAAGAATAACGATACCTTTACGAATGATGATGAGAGGACATCCATAACGATAAATGACCTTAGTTTTAGACCAGAATATCCCAGAAAAACAAAGGAAGAATTGATTAATTGGGAATGTGATTGGAGTTGATTCTTTATGATTATTGGTTTAGGAACAGGTAGATGTGGGACGGTTTCATTATCTAGACTTTTACAAAAAGTTGGATTAAATGTCACCCACGAACTAGCGCCAGTTGTTAGTTGGGGGGATGGACGAGCTAAAGATCGATTAGATTTACTAAAAAGTTCGAAGTTAGATGGGGATGTCGCTTTTTGGTATCTTAATTTGGTCGAAGATATGAATGAGATTTGTGAAAATATCCGTTTTGTTTGCCTTCAGAGAAATATTAATGAGACAGTTCATAGTTACATGATTAAAACTGTAGGTAGAAATCATTGGATGAATCACTTGGGTTACAAGTGGCATAAGGATGATACTTGGGATCAATGTTATCCAAAATACGATATTGATGATAAATCGAAAGCTTGCAGGTTATATTGTGAAGAGTATCATAGTAGGTCTATCACACTTCAAGAAAGTATGGATAACTTTAAAATTTTCAATGTAAATTGTTTGAACAGTAAATCGGGAGTTCAAAGTATTTTTGATTTTTTAGGCATTAATTTAGAAGTGTCAGAAGATTTTGTTGATATCCGCTGGAATCAGTCTGATGAAAATTAAAAAGGCATTAGTAACAGGGGGGGCTGGATTTATAGGTTCTCATATCGTTGATCGATTAATTGAATTAGGGTTTCATGTAGTTGTGATTGACAACGAATCTGCCGAGACTCATGATCAATTTTATTGGAATAAAAAAGCAGAAAATCACAAAGAAGATATTTGTGATTACAAATCGATTAGATCTTTATTTAATGGTGTTGACGTTGTTTTTCATTTAGCTGCAGAATCTAGAATACAACCCACTTTACATAACCCTATATTAGCCGCGAAAGTTAATAGCTTAGGGACATGCACTATACTACAATGTTCAAGAGAGGCTAGTGTTAAAAGAGTTGTGTATAGCTCAACCTCCGCTTCTTATGGTATAAAAAACAAAATACCAAACTCTGAAGAGATGATCCCAGAATGTCTAAATCCTTATTCTGTTAGTAAGGTGGCTGGAGAAGAATTTTGCAAGATGTATACAAATCTTTTTGGTTTAGAGACTGTAATTTTAAGATATTTTAATGTATACGGAGAAAGGCAACCTACACAAGGTCAATATGCCCCAGTGGTTGGTCTCTTTCTCAAGCAAAAAAAAGAGGGAGTCCCGATGACTTTGGTGGGGGATGGTTTGCAGAGGAGAGATTTTACTTATGTCAATGATGTAGTTTCTGCTAATTTAGCAGCTTCAGACCTTGAAAATACAAAAGTTTCAGGAGAAATTTTTAATATAGGCACTGGGGAAAATTACTCTATTCTTGATCTCGCTCTGCATATGGGAGGAGAATATATTTTTATTGATCCTCGCCTCGGAGAATTAAAAGAGAGTTTAGCTAGCAATGCAAAAGCTAAGTATTTTCTCCAGTGGTCCCCTAAAACAAACGTAAAAAGCTGGATGGATATGGTCAGAAGCGAAAGAAAACTCTTGACTCCCTCCAAAAATTAAGACATAACCCCTGAGAGATATGAACATATTCGTTACAGATAAAGACCCCTACAAGGCAGCGCAAAACCTTTGCGACAAGCATGTATCTAAGATGGTTGTTGAGACTGCTCAGATGTTAGCTAACTGCTTTACGCTTGAGACCTTGGCTGAACCTGATTGCCCTAGAAGTCAAAAGGGTAATGCTCGCAAACATTCGTATGCCAAGCATCCATGTAGTATCTGGGCTGTAAAAACCAAAGAAAATATGAGGTGGTTAATCCGTCACGGCATGGCTATGGCTAGAGAGAAGAAGTTTAGAACAGAAAAAGAACACTTCTCTGCCCAATTTATTCAGTGGTGTATGCTTAATATGCATAGGTCGATTGTACCATACGGGCCTCTTACAGAATTCGCTGTAGCGATTAGTCAAGATCAGAGATGTCGCACTCACCCTCAGTTTGACAACCTCTCTATTGTCGAGAAATACAGAGAGTATTACAACTATGACAAGTCCCGCTTCGCTAAGTGGACAAAGAGAGATGCTCCGAATTGGTATTCACCAGTATAAGAAGATGATTAAAAAGGTTGCATACAATCCAGAGAAGCGTAGAGAGCGCTACCTCAAGAATAAAGAGAAGGCTCAAGAGTATTACCAGAAGAACAAGGAGCAGAAAAAAGAATATCAAAACAAATATTACGAAGAAACTAAGTATAGTTACTTACGTAAGATGGAGCTGAACAAATATGCAGCGCCAGATGAATATTGGGCTTTTAAAAATAGAGTTAGCGACTACAATAAAAAATACTATCAGGACAATAGAGAAGAGATCCTAGCAAAGAGAGCAGAAAGCCGCAAAAAATTATGAATAAACTAACAAAAATATCATTCGCCCTTTTAATTATCAGCCTCCTATTAAAATATGGAGTAGAGATGTATATTAATAGAGGGATGGATTACCCAGAAGGCCCGACAATAAACGGTGAAGAGTTATTTGTTGACATGAGAACAAATACATTCTATACGTCTGCAGATATGGAGTACGACTCCAGATTTACAGGGACTTCCATCCGCTACCATATCAATGGAGAGATGTTAGCGAAAGCTGGCATTCTTGAGGGTAAGCTTCATGGCCCTTTTGATAGCTGGTATGAGAACGGACAAAAACAAATGTCTCTCATCTGGTACGAAGGAGAAAGGATTCGCAGGTTTAAGGCGTTTTATTCAAATGGAGATGAAGTTGAAGGAGATGGTAATGAGATAGCTAAGAAGATCTTTTCTGGCGAAATGATACTAGAATAATTATGGAAGAATCAGAAATGCTAACTATGGATGGGTATGACGATTGCATCGTCGGCACGGTTGAGAGATTTGGCCAGCCCACTATTTATTGCTATGACAAACAAAAAGTAATTAATCGCTTACAGTCTGATGGCATGACCGAAGATGAAGCGTTTGAATTCTTTTATTTCAATCAAATTGGAGCATGGATGGGCGATACAACCCCATGCTTTCTCTCTAAAACCAAATAAAACAAAAAACCTAATCAATAAAATGAGATTGACATACGAACCAACGACAGATAACTGGTCTTCTAAGAGAGACCCTAAATTCATGCAAAGCACTTTAAGTCTTGAGCATCCAATGGATGACATGACCCTTCCAGACTTCATGGACACTATGGTTGTCCCCATGTTAAAGTCTATGGGTTACTCTCAAGTGAGCATTAACGCAGTCATTGATACAGATGAAGATACTTAAAAATATACTTAATTTTAGGATGTTCCATCCTGCTCAATGGTTTGTTGAGCGGGATAGTAAGATCGACCCCAAAGTCCTCGATCCTCCATCTTGGAGAGAGAGACAAGTCCAGAACCAAATGATAGACAAGCAATATGAAGAGTCTATTAGGGCTGAAGCAGATAACCAAGAGCCTCCTTGGACTAAGAAATATAAATGATGATTTTAAATGCGCTTGTAGCTCAGCGGTTAGAGCAGGGGTCTCATAAACCCTTGGTCACTGGTTCGATTCCAGTCAGGCGCACTAATTAAAAAATATTATGGGACAAGACTGGGAAAATCTATGCCAATCGGAATTATTTGTTGATTTTAATTCAGTGAAGCAAGAAAAAACACATAAAACATGTGTTTATTGTGGCATTTCAAAAGGTTTATCTTGTTTTAACAAACATATTAGCCATAAAGACAACTTAGATACTAGGTGTAGAGATTGTATAAAGAAGCAGTCGAAGATCAGGAGGGATCTTTACAAAACCGCACCTCAAAAACCAGAATTCTGTGAGTGTTGCGGCGAAAAACCTAAGAAGTGGACGTTGGATCACGATCATAATGATAATTCTTTCAGAGGTTGGGTGTGTGACCATTGTAATTTAGCTATAGGGTTACTTGGTGATGATATAGCTGGAGTAGAGAAGGCTTTGAAATACCTAAAAACCCCCAGATCGAGTGATATTTAGCCAAATAAGGCATCTGCGATATTTTAAATTAATAAAAAATAATAAAAAAGTTTTAAAAAGATTTTTAATTTAATAAAAAGTTTATTTTTTCTTTATAATTAGTAAAAACATGAAAAGAATTTGGAGATTGTGGTGCAAAACGATGGGCGAAAAGATATCTACAGAAAAACATGAATCAGATTTTGCGGCTATCATCAGAACATTCTGGTGGCTACTGCATATTACAACCTGCGGTTTTATAATCGCGAATACGATCAGGCATTGGTAAGAATTTAAATTCAAAAAAAACATAAAAAAGGCTTGCATGGGGTTCGATATCCTATAGAATGCTTGCGTATGAACGAAACACCCAAGAGAAGAGGACGGCCCAAAGGCTCATCATCATTTGTAAAGATGAATCTAAAGCATTTGGTTAGTCAGTTAGGCAAAAATGCCAATATCATGGTATCTAAGAAGCACCTCGATCAATTAGAGGAGCTTGATATGTTTGAATACCCCATCGATGAGGCAGCTAAGCCCCCCAAGGAGCCTGAAGAGAAGATTCAGTTCTCTATTAACACCTTCAACGACTAATCCTATGACTAAAAGTGAAATGTTCGAAGGCTTAATCGGTCAGGAGGCAATCAAAACTCGTTTAGAGTTTTATACTCAGGCCCAGAAAGCTACAGGAACTCTCCCTTTTCTTTTGTTCAATGGTGCGAAGGGGCTTGGTAAGACAGAATTTGCGAAATCATTTGCGAAGTCTCTGGGTAAGCCATGTATAGAGATTAATTGTTCCACGATCAGGAATGCTGAGCAGTTCTTCGATCAGGTTTTTATCCCTGCTATCCTAGATAGAGAGATAACAGTTCTTTTGGATGAGGCTCATGCCCTACCTAAAGATTTAGAAAATGCTTTTCTTACTATCTTCAATGTCGAGGATGCTAAGACTAAGAGGTTTGAATTTGGGGAATCTAGCTTTTTGTTTGATTTCTCTAAGCAGACATTCTTATTTGCTACTACTGAATTGGATAAATTGTTTCCTCCTTTTAAAGATCGTCTCACCCAGCTAGACTTCGAACCGTATGATGGCGTCGAGCTTGGTGCTATCATCCAAAAGAAACTTGATTGGTTATCATTCGAAAAAGGTTTAATCAATAAAATCTCTCAGACTGTTAGGGGTAATGCTAGATCTGCAGTTAAAAGAGCTTTGGAGATCAAGGCATATGCAGAAGTCCACAACAAAGCCTCATTCAATAAAAAGGATTGGAGTAAGTTATGTGGTCTACTGGGTATCATGCCATTTGGTATCAATGCTACCGAACTCCAGGTTATGAGAATCCTCAAGGATCGAGGAGCTTGCACCTTACAAATGCTCTGCGCTGTTACTGGGATGTCAAGGACTGCTTTGCAGAAAGATGCAGAGATCCACCTACTTAAGAATGGGTTCATGAAGATCGATGGCAAGAGAGAGATCACTGGTAAAGGTGTAAAAGCATTAGAAAGAATAGGTTAATGGCAAAGAGGAAAAGAATATATAAGCTCCCTCCCAAGATCTTGGTTGGGGGCATGGAGTTTAGAATCATTTTAAAAGACACTGAAGACTACGGTGCGATGCACTTCGATGAGAAGATTATTTACATCAGGAAGGGGTTGACAGAGGAGGAGCAGTTGGATACTTTGATTCATGAAGTTCACCACGCAGCCCTTAGCATCAGCGGAGTATCCCACATCCTCGATGATGACAATACAGAGGAGGCACTGGTTAGACTTGTCGAGCATATGGTTATGCCTATAGTAAAGAAAGAATATAAAAAGTTTATTCAAACACAATGAAGAGTAAGATATTTATAGTAAGAGTTGAAGTTGACGAGCAGAAAACTGTCTGCTGGCTTGGGGATGATAAGTTCTCAGAGGATATTAAGCACTTTGACCCAGAAGATCCCAATGACTTCGATCTAGCTACATTAGATTCCACCATAGCTAGATACTTTGAGATGGGGGAGTTAACAGAAGATAAAGATTTGATTGGCCAAGAGTTAGATGGCCTAGAGATTAAAGCAATCACATACCAACACGAAATTAATTAGTATATTATGAAAGCACAGATAAACATAACAGATACAATGCTCAATAAGAGTATTATCGACGCAAACAAATCAGTTTGTGAGTTAGCCAAGAAGTTCTCTTTTGATTATTCAGAGGCAGAATGTGGGCAAAAGCATTTAGTTTTGGGCAAGTATCCTGATGGAACCGAAGCAAAAGTTACATTTTATAAGGCTAAGACTAGGGGAGATAAAAGAATATCTATTACCAAGTTAAAGCATCACACCCAAGCAGGAGATGTTGTTACTCTCAAGGGATTTCGGGGAGCCATTAAGATTCTAATCAATGAAGATTAAAGTTACTTTTAGTAAGATAGTAGACGCTGACTCTATAGATGAGGCTTACGATAAGGTCACTAAAGACATCGCTTCGTCCATAGAGCAGCAAGGGGAGCAGTATATCTCCAAAGGGGAAAAGAATACATATATGCGGTGTTTAACTGAGGTTACAGATATGGGCGGCTTTACATTCGAAAAGCTAGGGGAACATACTGGCTACGGAGAAGGATCAGTAGACTACGATTACTAAGCCTATGAACTCAGATAATCAAAACTTATTGTTTGATATATTAGACCTCGTCTCCGAGATCGAAACCCTCTTGCAAGACAGAGAACCACAAGCTAGGGAACTACTACGCCAGATAAATCAACGTATAGTTCACAACAAACCTAACGATCAGAACGATACACCCTCCCATTACGATTTATTTAACTAATCATTTGTAATTACCAAACACTACCCATCACCCTACGTTTGTATACATACTATATATAGATTACCATAGGGGATAATATAAAAGAAATCATTGTAGGTATCAGGAAAACTTAGATTTGAGGAAATTACCAGCTCCTACGCCTTTTTAATTATTTAAATACATTTTTTAATCATTTAAAATACTTATGGACAACGATATTCCATTAGGGACCATTATTCTTTTCTTTTCTTTTTTTCTATTATCTTTCACTAGGGGGGGTAAGACCTCTAGCGAGGACGAAGAGATCGATGATTATTGGAGCGACGGTTAGCCCCGCCAATAAAAACAAATAAATAAAAGGAAAGCTAGGTCGTGATTCAAGCCGCAAATAAACAAATAGGCGATTAGCCGCCGCGCCGCAGGTCAAGAGAAAAGCCCCAAATAAACACAGGTCAACCGAAACATTCTAAATAAGCGATTAGCCGCGATTTTTTCCTTGACTCCCACCGAAGGTGGGAGTAGAACTATAGCGTGAGATACAAATAAGAGATCGAACCCTAGGTCGTGATATAGACCCCAAATAACCCAGATCTAAATAAACCCCAATAAATAACCCTCCTGCCTAATCGCAGGTTTTTTTTGTGTCAGATACTCGCAGATAAAAAACGCTGTAAGTCACTGATTAGTAAGGAGTTACAGGCCAGCTGCCGCCGCCCCGCCGTAACTCGCTGATAATCAACGAGTTACGAGGGTTTTATTCAATCCTTATCAGGCAATGGCTCCTTTCCATAGTCGAGGTAATGCATATGCTGCCTAGCATATTGGTAAACCTTGTTCATTGCTTGCTTTATCTCTTCTCTCTCCAAGTTGGCCTCCGACCAGACTAACTCTCCAAGAGGGTAGTAATCCCTCTCGTGGAAATCAACATCATAGAGGAGTTTTACTTGAGCTTCGCTTACAGCTTCGAACAAATCATTGTATTGTCTGCGTAGACTATCCTCTCCCGATCCATTCATGTGGATCACGGGCATTGTGTGTTTTTTAATCATAGTCTCCTCCTTTAGTTCATCAATGAATCTTGTGGCCTCGGCAAGTGTTGTCAACAGAGTACCATCTCCGTTGTAGATATGTTCTAGGTCATGAGTTTCGACGTAGGAGTTGAGGAGAGCATTAAGTAGTTTCTTTGTGCTTATTTCTGTCTTCATGTCTATTTTCTGTAGTTAGGATGCCAAGTTGGGAATTCTAATTTTGGGGCCAATTCTGTATACCCTAGCTCTGTGAAATGTTCATGCAGTGAAACCGCTCCATGCTTGCATATTTCAAAGAAAACGTTTTTCTTTTCGTCAGTATATTCAAAGCAGCAATCTGCTCTCCCCGTCTCACACTTAGTTACTCTAAATGTTTTAGGGAATACTCCTGTCAATTTAACTGTTGGTGTTTTGTTCATCTTTTGCTTGTTGTATTTTTTTCTTTCTGTCGATTCTGTCATGGAACCATGCAGAACCATATCTAATGTTTCTCGATTTAAAGAATTCATCGCAAGCTTCGCTCACTGTGCGAGCAATGTTTGCGGGGAGTACATCGTACATCCCGAAGTTTCCTTGAGAGGATTGTTTAATTATCTCTTTCTTTTCAACCGCTTTGCGGAGAAACTCATCTTTGAGGGCGTGGTAGTCTTTTGATTTCATCTTATTCTGTAAGTTATTAGGCAGACTAAGCATAAACAAAAAGTGATTATGAATTCTATGCTCATTTCGGCTCCACAACAAAACCTGTTTCGTCTTTTTTAGCAAGACCTTTCTCGACCAATCCAACGATCACGCCTTTAGGATCTTTAAAGCGTAGATCATTCTCATCTCCATTTACTACGGGATAGCCCAGGTAAGTTTTAGGAAGTGAACCACGGAAAACGACGGCGACGTTGCCCCCTAGCTCAAGGATTGTTTTCATTTTGTATTCACTTGTTGCTTCACTGCGAGAAAAA
>JAAGZO010000298.1 GCA_024206195.1 bacterium
CAACTCTTTCTATGTATGTCTCAGCTAATCAAAGAGACTGGGATTTATACATACAACTATGTGCTTTTGCATTTCGGGTTTCACGTCATGAGTCGACAGGAGAAACACCATCATACATGGTACTTGGACGTGATTTGGATTTGCCTATGGATGTCAGTTTACAACTTCCAAACCCAGTCAACATTGTTGATATAGAGGATTATAAACTAGATCTAATGTTCCGGTTACACTCTGCTTGGGAAATTGCTGACAAGTGCATTAATAAGGCCCAACAAAAGCAGAAATACTTCCACAACAAATGTGTTCATTTACCTCCTAACTATCAGCAGGGAGATGTAGTATTTCTGTATGTGCCAGCAGTACCAAAGGGATTCACTGCTAAACTGATGCACCTCTGGCGACCTTATAGAGTGATTGAATGTAAATACCCAAATTTATTAGTCGCACCATTAAATAACCCTAGGGCTCGACCCAAGTTAGTCAACATTGATCAAGTGAAACCCGGCCCACCAGAAAGAAAAACGTTGAGTCTTCCTTGTCTTCGCTTACCTGAGATAACAGAGACACCACAGAAAACAGATAAAGTGTCAGAGTCAATGGAAGTGAAGAGGGATGAAATTGTTAGCACTGATGTGCCTGACCCACCTACTATCCCCAAGTATAACTTACGACTGCGACCTCATAGAGCTGTAACCTCAAGTTCCGACTTAAGGTTAATCAAGAATTGTAAACATAGGAGTAATCTGGAATTTGTACTTAGGCAACTTGGATTGACCAAGCAATGGTCCCCCACTGTCTACAGTGGCCTGAATATGTTTCCAAATATGTTTCTGAATCTGTTTCCTGGTAAGTTCGACCATTCTTCTTTGAGGGTGTAGCATCTTTCATAAATATGGCAAAGGAACCATGTTTAGCTCGTATATATAGAACCTTTTATTCCATAGTGATAAATGTGCAAGTACTTGATGATTACATGTCACTGTTTTCTCATAATTATGGTAGAAAGGCGCAACAAATAGGCATGTTTAACCGAGACAGAACCTACATTATGCCACCCTTACCTGATCCTTCCTGGGTACATAATTTTGCCCCAGGTGATTTATACTGGATTCATGCTATAACTATTAATAAAGATGGAGAGTGGACAGCAATACAGGCAACAGTACACCGCCAGGTACAGCGATCCCCAGTTATCATGGGAATAGTTGTCCTCACTGATGAACAGGATAGTACACCAGTTTCTTTCTATGTGAATACAGCTGAATTAGATGATAGTGCATTTGGGTTTCATTGTCAATTCTGAAGTAAACAGGACAAGCAAGAAGTACAGACTGGAGCACTGGTATTCTGCCAAGTTGTCCCTACTGTGAAAAATTCCTTGGATTATCACCACAAAATGACTTTTCCTTATACTGTAGTAACTGCTGAAATTATACACAATTATATGGATTATCTTTGCCCTCCCAAAAATGTTTTAAACAAAGAGGCAATCCAGCGGCAAACACGTATCTGGCTGAATATCAATGCTCATGAGAATAAAATACAAAAACACAAAGAAAAACATGAGGAAACACGAGGACTTTTGTACTGGACTGATGTTAAAGTTCCTATCATTAAAGCCCTTTTTAAAGAAAGCCAAAGTGAGCTGGCTACCAAAATTCCCTTGAAATTAAGAGTGGGAGATGAAGTCAAAGTGTATTTTAATTCCTACCCTTGTTATGTTGTTATTGATGAAAATATTGGTGTTATTGGTGATATGGAATTCACATTTATTTTTGAAGGCTGTACAGCTGTGGATTTAGTGGCCAAAGGGTTTGTCCAGAAACCAGCAAAAGTTCACATTTGTCCACCCTTCAATATGCAGCATAAGAAACGAATAAAGCAGTTTATTCAAAAATGGGAAGATATAGTACTGTCGACAGAGTGGGCTAGTCAGACCTGGCATGCAATGTTCCAAGCTTTGTTTTACTTAAAACCCATTTTCCTTGATCCCCAGCCTCAAAACATATTGACACTACCGGAATTAAGTTTCCCTGGGTTCATTCCCAATCAGGAACAACTCTGCATCTCACAGAAAGTTATTGCGGGTACCGAACCAATTTTGAACATTGAAGGTCCCCCAGGTTGTGGGAAAAGTGTTACTATTTGTGCTATTATTCGTTTGCTTACAAAAAAACCCTAATGAAACAAGAATCTTAGTTTGTGGGCCTTCTAATAAAAGTGCTGATAGAATTTCTGACTTGCTAGCCAAAATTGCTGAATCTGAGAATAGCCCTAATAAGGAATTTTTACGAGTTTTACAAATCTATTCTACCCCCTTAGAGCAAATACAGAAAAATGGCGAAAAAGCAAATGCATTACATGTATTAGCTGAGAAACTCTCTGCCACAAATAGGGAGGAACTGATAAACTTAAAGAGTAAAACAGATGAGCTAGACCTGCTTCAAGGGAAGGGACCAAAAGAAAAAGGGTTTATGCCAAAAGCACAGGAACTGGTGAAAGAAATTATGGGAATTCGAAAGCGATTGCAGGCTCTTTGTTTTGAGGCTAAACGACCAAACGTTGTAGTTACAACCTGTTATGGATCTGGAACTCAATGGTTAGAAGGTTTTCATCCAACTCATGTTATTATAGATGAAGCAGGGCAAGCTCAAGTTACAGAAGCACTCTTTGCATGTTTTGCTATTTCTAAAACCCAGGCACAACAAATTATACTAGTAGGTGACCGGCATCAGCTGGCACCAACTGTTCTTTCCAATGGTGTTGCTGGGCAGATTCAAAGTACTTGTTTGTTAGCTTTC
>JAAGZO010000023.1 GCA_024206195.1 bacterium
GAACTGATTTTGCATAACCTGTAACAAACAGTTACATTTCTCTGTAGGGAACGGATGACATTGTATAGGTAGATGATATAACGGACCGCTATACGATCCTAGGAACTGCCATCTCCAATGCACAACCTGTAACGGGAAGATGAACAGCTGAGAACAATACAGACACGGAGTATATATCAATAATAGGTATTGACCAGATACATTCGATGAGCTAAAGGCACTAGCAAAGAACCCACCGAAGCTGAGACCACGACACATGTGTGAGATGATCATAGCTAGGACATGCGAGCTAGAGGTACATGTAAACAGGATCAAAAAAAACAACATACCAGAGAGGGTAAGAAAACAACTGAAAACCCACCAAAACAGGATCCCTAAACTTAAAGCTAAACTAGACTTGCTTAACGAAATCAAATAGATAACATAGACTGGCATTAGGCATGCAACCATGAAAAGATGAAAACAGAAAAGCCATATCCTCCACCGGATGTGGCTTTTCTGTAAAGTCAAATCTATTAACACAAAACCACTTGCAATCCACCATCAATAAAATATATACTGAGTACCTTTATATACTAATCTAATAATTATGGTAGAAGAAAACAAAGAACTTGCCACGCCTAGCCAATGACTAGCAAACGTGGACGAAACGAACGTATTGGATATGTTGGACCAAGACGCACTCGAATGAAAGACAACAGGAATGACTACCCTTAAAGTCAAAGAGGTATGAGAAAAAGACAACAAGAAGCTCATACTAGAGATCAAGAACGGAGACCAAAAGAAAGAGGTCAAAGAGATCAAGAACGCCAGGATCATCTTATGGACAGACCAGTACCAAATCTCGGACAAGGTAGGGAAAGGATTCAAAACCACCTATACCAGTAGCGAAGTGTACCAGAACAAGAACGAGAACATCTATATGTTCGACCATGAAGTGAAAAGCTACCTGAAACTAGAGAACCTTAAAGAATTCTCGGACAGAAGGAAAGAGAAACTAACGAAAAACGAGAAGATGCAGAGAATGAAGATCGTGTATATCGATACCGATGAGGGGATCCTCAAAACCTACCTAAGACCGTCCCAATACGTAGGATGTCTTGAAGACAAATGAGGGTACAGATACAGCAACCCACTAGAAGGGACATTCGGGGATATCGAAAAGAAAGTGCCAGTGAAACGATACAATAACACATTCACGATCAAACCGGCGAGCTACGAGAAAGGACAATTCCTTGTGACTTACCCAGAATTCACAGCCAAAAAAGCAGACGACGCGGATCCGATAAAGGTAGCAGGGATAGTGAAAGACATACTAGGGGGGATATTATCACAAGAACACGAAAGGATCAACGGATGAGAACGAAGAGACGCACTAGGCGAAGATACATCAGATGATTTACCTATTTAAAAACCACCATGATCAAAACAATAAAAGCCACTGAGATATATACACGGAAATATTGTTGCGAGGAGCTAGGATGGAGAGAGAACGACAAAAGACAGTTCGAGTACCTAAGATATATCAAAGGAGCGAAGTTCGTACTCGGACCCGCACCACATCGCAAACCCTGGCAAGAGAAATATTACATCACCGGGATAGAGCTATACAAATTCATCAAATCATGGAGACCCAATTTTATATCGCTTATTAAATTCGAGAATGCCTAAAGTAATAACCGCAGAGCCACCTTTCAACACCCTGACAGTAGAGTTCCTCGACAACGCACCGCAATGACGGTTCGCTAAAGGGACATTCATTGACTCACCAGAAGGGATCAACGTAACAAACACCTGACATGAGGTCAGATGGATAGCCACCAGAGGGTTCAACTCCGACTGGACTATCTATAACCAAAACCCACACTACATAGATACAAAAGACCCGATAGCTGAAGAGCTAGGGATACAATGAGAACGACCACGAGAAAGGATCCTGACGCGTGGAGATAAGTTCCCTAAATCACAGGCGAAAAGGCTAGTACCATGTACACCAGAAGCCTTCGAAAGATACAGAACATAAACATTTTAACACTTTAAATCTAGACAATAATGAAACTTAAAAAATGAGACTTAGTAAGATGTGTAAAAGTAAACTGCAGTTCCACAAGAAGAGACTTCTATGGTAAAGTCATAGAGGTATTTGAGAACGACGCAGGCGGGACAAGTGAGATAGAAATGTACGATTTTGACTATTATGGTAGAAGTACCGAGAAAGAAATGATATGATTTGATAATAAAGACTGGATAATTGTCAAAATAAATAAAGAAGAGATGTTGAGTTATCTTTCTAAATTCTGAGATCAACTCAGCGATTCAGTCGAATCTAAAAAAGATGAATTTAAATCAGCCAAAGAAAAACTAACAGAATACAAGGAATTAATTACAAGCATAAACTAAACATTTTAACCCTTTAAAAAATTATTACCATGCCAACAGAAGACAAACTAACAATCCAAGAATGCTTCCTTGAATGAGAAGCGGTGATCGCCGATATCGACCAGAACGGGATCACATTAGTAAACCACAGAGACCTGATCCAGAAGAAAACACAGATGCTTCTAGCGATCCAACAGACAAGGAAAGATATCAAAAACGCGGAGCTAGAGCTGAAAGCGAAAGAGAACAAGATGATCCAGGAGTTGATCGACGAATGAGCGAAGAAAACACCCGCTAAAGATGATGTCATGAACCTTACCAGAGAGGATAGGTACAGTCTCATCAACAGAGAGGTAGATGTAGATACCATGATGGAGATCGCTAAGAACCGAACCTACCATATCAGGATCGGAGAGATAGACCTTAACAAGGTAGGAGTAGGACTAGATCCACAGATTTAATATCTAATAACCCACTATGACCTCAACAAAAGAGATGGTAGAGTATATCCTAAAGAACTACCCACAAACAAGAAGCTCGGACAATAGATTGCGTGACGGGATCTGTCGGAGATATGGATTGGACGACCAGAAAGCGAAGGACGTGTGATTCATACTCAGCATAGTGAAGACCCGCCAGAAATTCCAGAGAGATGGGCAATATCTAGCCGATCCAGAAACAGTAGACCACAGGAGAAGGTTATCAGCGGTCATCAAGTCCGAGCAACTACAGACAAAGAAACAGATCCAGGAGAACGCTCTTGAGAGAGTCTTTAATAATTAATAACCCACCATGAAAGCAACAATAAATATATTACTTGAGTTATCAGAAACCCAAGATGATCTCAACGACGCACTAATCACATATATAGATTTATTAGAAGACGAGACAGAGAGACAAAACACAGCAATCGAGAAACTAGAGAGAGTTGTAGGCTACCACCAGGACGTGATCCAACAACTAAGGAAAGATTTATCTACCGTAAAGAAAACATATGAGCTACTCGCAGGATGACTTCCAGAAACTACTCAACAAAGTAAAAGCAAAGTGAGAAAAAAAACGGTGAAAACCGTCAAGAAAACCCGCTAGCAAAAAAAGCACATACAAATACAGGAAAAGATACACCAGAGGAGAATACGTAGGCGACCTCCCTGACGGGACACCATACCACCAATGAGATCTCAATAAAAGCAGGATCAACAAGATCCTCGACAAGATCATCGCCAGTCTACCAACTATTTAATATAAACACAACCCATGAGAAAGAAAATCAAAAGAGTCGTATGACAGACCCGTAGAGCGTTGCTCCATAAACTCCAGTAAAAGAAAACACCGCCCCAAACCAGGAGCGGTGTTTCTGTTATTCTCTGACACTATATCTCGATAGATCAACATTATCACGATCGAAATCACGGTCACCATAATCAGGATCGGACCAGATGATATCCTCAGCACGCCCAGATCCGTAATGCATAGGAGCTGGATCGACATATTCGATAGTGATCTCTTCACAGCCTTTCAGCCCAAGATCAACGAACACCAGATCCTCCTCACGATCGTAATACCTGATATTGGGATCATCACGACAGATAAGATAAGTGAACGAAGACGGACTAACATCTTCAGTAGACTCTCTAGGGAGATTCAACAGAGCTACTCCGCAATACGCGAAGAACGCGATAGTCAGCGGGATAGCTATTTTACGATAATCCATAATGGATAGATAACGATATAAAACTAGAGATTGGAATTCTCTGTCATTTCTCAAATCTCGTTACATAAAGCCACAAGATCAGCACGAGCCTGCGTCTCATCAGCAGACAACATATTCTCATCGTAATCATCATCGCTATCAGCGATAACCGAATCGAAAGAAGGAGCCTCAAGATAATCGACACAATCCTGGAGATCACTGAGCGTGTTTTGGAAACGACAATACGACATATTAGACATGATAACAAAAAAAAAGGATAAAAACAGTCAAATAGACTACAAGATCACACCAGACCATAGGAACAGCATGATCGTATGGTTTATTTAAGTTTCCAGAGAATCCAGAGTGCAAAACAGAAATAGAACACCAGGACCGCAAGTATAACTTTCTCGATAACCATCAGCAACAATAAAGGATAAACACTACTATCTTAACAAAACAAGCTCCGAACGCAACACCTCATTCTCGGTACGCAACACACCAACCTGAACAGCAAGCATATCCTCGACGGTAGGCTCAACATCATCAAGCCTACGGGAATGGAAATCGAGCTCACCTAGATCGTAAAGCTCTGCGTCAGTAAAATTACCAGAAATCCACCTGAATAAATTAGCCATAATACAATAAAGAAAAAAATAAAAGAATTAAGAAACAATAACACGAAGACAATTATCAAGTGTCTCCATATTAATACCGAAAATGATAGCAGTAAGACCACCAACCTCACCAGAGAAGGCAGGATCAATAAAAACAGCAGGACGACCAGAAGCGTCAGATAATTCAGCCACAAATTCGAACGGGATAGAATGTACAAGCAATGAATTAATAAACAACATCCCAGAAGCGGATACATTAAGCATAACAAAAACAATAAAAAAGATAAAAATTAACAAGAACGCCTCCTCTGAGCCATAGCCATACCGTCGGTCTGACCATCAGCGAAAGCCTGAGTATGTAACTCGACAAGAGCGTCAAGCAACGGATCAGAATCATCGAGAGAAGTACAAAACAATTTCTGGATCTTTTCCATATGAGGAGTAAGATCGACATGGATCGTGTTTTCCATAACAATAACAATAAAAGAATAAAAAACTAATTTAACGCAAGACGGACCTCTTCTTTGATCGCCTCAGCACCAACAACCATACCACGCTCAACTCCATGATGAAAAATCGCTTTAACCAAATTCTCCAGAGCTTCATCACCAGAGTCACCACAAGCATGACGTAAATCAGACACCATTTTTTGAACCCATTTTTTATTAACCATAAGCAAAAGGCATAAAGGATAAAAACAGACTATAAAGTCACAAGATCCCACGAACAAGACCGTAGGATGTAATGACTACACAGCAAGAACCAACATAGACGGGAATTCTTTACTTTCAACAAAATCATCAGCAAATTCCGCAGGCAGATCGCCAGGACAGATGAGCAAATCATAACGACCCGACCCATCAGAAGCAGGAGAAGTCTTAAACGGAACACGAAGACGCAACAACGCGATAACAGTAAAATAAGGCATAAGGAATAGAAAAAGATAAAACCATAGGAACGAAACCCTACGCAAAGAATTTTGAATCAGGACCGAACAACAAATCCACCATAAAAGCCAACGTATTGGACATATCACAGCGACACGTAGCGGAACGACCGTCGTCAGCCATTTGGAACACATAACCCTCATCTTGAGAGGAGAGCGTACCCGCACCTAGATCGGGAGGAGCAGGGAAAGATTCATCGAGGAACACAGCCAAAGAATCCCACACGTCTTCAGTAACGAGAGGAAACGTAAAAGAGTAAGAGTTTTTCATAACAACACAATAAAAAAATAAAAACAGAACCAAACCGTAGGAACGAAACCCACCAGAAACAAATCCAAGCGAGAACCCAAACCACCGACCAAGTCACAAGACCCCACGAACCGAACCGCAGGGAATAGTGACAGAGCAAGACTAAAGAGAAGAAGCAGGAGTAAAATCCCAAGAAGGGTCACGCTCACCACGTAAATTCCAACAACAACGACCCACATAAACACCATTAACGTAACAGTCACACAAATCACCCAACGAACCGGCACCAAACGAAGCAACAGCAGAAGCAAAGTGATTATTCTCCGCGTCAAATTCAGACGGAGACATAGTATCGAAAACACCAGTAGACCAAACAAAAGAAAAAGAACCCATAACAATACAGTAAAAGAATAAAAACGAATTAATCTGACAAAACCACACGAAACGAATCTTTTGTTTCTGTAGCACGTAAATTAGGGAACGAAGACAAACAGAAGTCAAGTTGAGAGTCAAACCCAAAATCAACCAACACATAAGGACGACCAGAGCCGTCAGCCAACTCAGGACCAAACGTAAAAGGCACACAAGACACAACAAGGGAAGAAATAAACACCAACCCCGCAGGAGAACATTTTTCCATAACAACAAAGAAAAGAATAAAAACAGACAGGGCAGTAAAACAAACCACCACCGAACCAACTACAACAATAACTAACACAAGAGCCATTACAAGCGAAAGTAGGGTAGAGTCAAAGAAAGAAATTGACCCCGATACCGCACAAGAAGCACCAACAAACCATTCACACGAATTAAAACCAACACAACACCACCACAAGAACCACAAACAAACCACAGACCAGAACAGAGAACCGACCAAAACCAGACCACCGAAACAAAACCCACCAGGAAAAGAAACAAGAAGCCAACCAAACAACAACACAGAGAGAGAAGAAGAGAGAACGAACCACACCAAGTCCCACAAGAGTAACCAAACAAACCACACAGAGTAAACCACAACAAGGACAACCGCAAACACTCCGACAATTCTCCCCGATAACCACTCTCTCGGACAACAAAGAATACCTTTAGAACGGAAACCCAGAGAAGAGAGCAAGAACGACAGGACAACAAGAAACCCACTAGCAAAGAAAACAGAACCCTAAACACAAACACAAGAGAAGGAAGACACAACACATAACCCTACCCATACCAACACAAGCACCACAACAGAGCCACCAACACAGGCAACCATACCACCACCACAGACTACTACTACAAGCACCTACAAAGGGCTACCCCTACAAGCACACGCACTTACTCCTACACAGGGGTACAGCGTAGAGCTACCGAGAGGGTAATGGGTAGAGCATACCTTTACAGTACTACTCATAGCACCACGAGAGGGTACAACTCATTTATACTACCAGTAGTGCCTGTCAAAGGTCTTGGTGTGGGGGCTAATGAACGTACTACCGATATCAGAAGAGGACCCTAGAGAGAACACACCTCGGGTACTATATAGGGGTCTTTCAGGAGAGATAGGAGGTGGGGGCTGGGATTAGATCTCTTTGTTGATGTCACCGATATAATAATGAAAAGGGGACCCTCTTGACATTATGAATAGTGGTAGGATGGGGGTTAGAGAAAGAATCTCCCAAAGGGGAAACGTAGGGTATTCTAGGATGTGGTATATGTCAAGTATAGAGTGGGTATAGAGTAAGTAGATAGTAAAGGGCTTGCAATTATATATAGGAATGGGTATAAGGGGGTTAATTTATCCGTTAAACATCTAGTATGGCTGGAAAGAAATGAGTATCAGGGAAGCAAGGGGACTGGAACGAGGAGTATAATATCATGATGTTATTGATAGGGAGTATGAAGTTCACTAGCTGGAGTATATTGGAGCAGAAGGTGGGTAGGAGGAGTGATTGGACCGCCAAACAGTTCAAGCCATGGTTAAAGAAGGAGAGACCGGGTAGTTTAGAGCAGGTAGAGGAGGTATTGAAATTACAGAAAGGGATCAGGAACGTGGACGATAGTGTGCCAGGGATGGCTGACGTGCTTGAATGAGAGGTAATCAGTAGCACTAATCTAGTGAAGCTGTATAGGGATAGTGTTTTGAAACAGATGAACGTCAGGAGCAACGAGAAAGTGAAGATGTTATTGGATTCAATGGAGGACGATCTGGTGGCTACCAGGGCGGTGACGCTTCAGGCATGTATGTTGGCTATTACCGGTTATTTCCAATCGATCCAGAAACGTGTGAAGGAAGGGAAAGAGATCTATACTAAAGAGTTCAAGACCGCGTACGAGATATATAAGACCGAGATGGGCGAGCCTGTGGCGATCAAAGAGAGCAGGGTCAAGAACCTACAGGTAACGTTGAGTGTCCCGGTAGAGAAAGACGAGGTCGAGAAGATATTAGGGAACAGCCCGAACCAGGATCTGAAGATCGAGGTAGCGGAGGAGTTCAAAGATAAAGTCGAGGAGAAATTTAACCTTAACCAATAATCATTATGAAGAATGAATTATTAGCTATACAGAAATTATACAAACTGTATCAAGAGAACACGACAAGGAAGAAGAACCTCTTACATAATTCTGTAGATATCTATTATCTTGACGGTTATAATATCAAGAGACATTATTCATCAGATCGGGCGATAACTGCTGTCTGATATTGAAGAGATATAGCGTTATCTGCTATGAATAGATCTGCATGGAAAGACGACAGACTCCAAAAAGATTTCATATTATGAGAATATGGGAAAAAATGGCGGTTCACCGAGAAAGAAGCTAAAGAGTTCAGGAAAAATTTATTTAAGACTAAGGAGCTTTAACCCCTAACCAATAACCTATGAAAAAACTAAACGAGTTCATCGACAGAAACCCATGGGTGCTGATAATAGTGTTCATTTTGATGGGTCTTTTATTTTAAACAATTTCTACCATGCAACTAAAACCCTATAAGCGGAACTACATGTTCAAGTTCAGGAAAGCGGTGCATATGTTCGACACATTCGAGATCCATATCGGGATCTTCAAGATCCTCAAAGTGCCACCGGAATGAGAGATGATCAAATACTATAAAGGGTTCTGGCGACAGCTATATATCCGCCAGATCAGGAAACTAGTGATAATATTACCTAGAATCAAACTTTATTTCAGAAAACAGTAACATATGGCGTTCGATATTATGAGAGAAGTAGAGAAATTGGAACTTCTCCCTAAACAGAAGAAATTTCTGGTCAATATCCTATACAACAAGAAATTCAAATTTTTGCGGTATATCGGCTGATTCGGGTCCGGGAAATCGTTCGTCGGGTGCCTAGCGGGGATATTGTTAAGTTTCATGTATCCTAAGAACCTAGGGATCATCAGCAGAGGGACGTTAGTCGATCTAAAGAACACGACATTAAGGACGTTTATGGAGGTCTGCGATATCCTGGGGCTGGTAGAGGGTACCCATTTCAAGATCGATAGACACGAGAATAGGCTGACTTTCGAGAACAAATCCGAGATCCTGTTCACCGGGCTAGACGATGTCCAGAAGATCAAAGGTATCGAGCCAGGACGGTTCTATATCGACGAGGTCGATGAGGTCGATCCCGAGGTGTTTGATGTGTTCCAGAGGAGATTGAGGAACAAATTCACTGATAGGAGGATCGGGTTCATCACCAGTAACAGTGAATGAAAGAACCGAACATACCAGAAATTCATCAGAGGGGAACGCGTATCAGAGAAATATAGGGAGACCTATTACACTATCAGGGCGTCATCATTAGAGAACAAGTTCCTGCCGGAGGATTATATCGAGAACCTGATGTCGTTCGATGACGATTATTTCAAGAGATACGTACTAGGCGAGTTCAATGTCTTCGAATGACAGATATACGACGAACTGACAGAAGATATCCATATCATCGACGATTTCGATATCCCTAAACATCGGGCGATAGCGTACGGACACGATCATGGGTTAAGTAACCCGACCGCGTTCCAGGAAGGTAGGCTCGACCAGGAAGGGAACCTATATATCACCCGGGAGCATTACCAATCAGGGTTAGCGGTCAGCCAGCATTGCAGTATCCTGAAAGAGAGACGGAAAGTGCTAGATCTCCCGATCACGCACCAACCGGAACTGATCAGCGACCCTTCGATCTTCGCGAACAACCAGCTCCCTACACCAGAGAAACCGTATCCATGGAGCATCGCGGACGAGTACATGGAACAAGGGATATCGCCGGTCAGAGGTAACAACCAAGTGCTTGCTGGGATCAATCGTACAAAAGAGCTATTGAAATTGAACAAGATTTATATATTCAAGAGTTGTAAGCAAACAATCCTAGAGCAACAGAACTATAAACGGGAGAAAAATAGACACGGGATCAAGAAAGAGGCACCGATCAAGAAGAACGACCACCTTATGGATGCACAGAGATACCTGATCATGGCGAAACTACCGCCAGCGATGAAATCGAAAGCACCAGGGATGATGTCGTTATCGGAGCTAGTAGCGAACGATATCAGCTATTACAGTAGCACCAGAAAAGAGGAAGAAATCTACGATTTTATCTAATAATCTTTTTATGCCATGGAGACATTAGCTTATACGATGTTAGTTATCAATTTCCTATTAGTAATTTTTATCGTGTTCATGATCGAGAGATTGGTGATGATCATGAAAGCTGGGAGCCTCACGGAGCTGATGAAATTCCATGAAGCAAGGAGAAAGAATTTCAAACAACCAAACCCAGAAGAAGACGATTTCATCTAAATAGTTTTTATTTTTAATCCATCATTATGCCTATAGTAGACAAAAACAAGAAACAAGCCAACACCCCAGAGATGGCGATGCTTTCTTATTCGAAATCATGGAGAATCAAATACGAGATCGCTCGGTTTGTGACCCAGATGTTCATCGAACAAAACGCGTTCTATAAAGGAACGAACGGGAAACTCACGCAACAGAAATCGCCTAGGAATTACAGGAACATCACAAAAGCGAGGACGATCATGAGAGGGATCAAAAACGCGTTAACTAAAGAAGAACCTAGACGACAAGCGAAACATTTCACGCTAGAGAACGACAAGATCTCGGAAGAGGAGAGAAGAGGTGGGATGCGTCTATTACAGAAAGTGTATAGAGATGAATCAGTGAAAGAGAAGATCAAAGATCTATTGCATAACTCGTTGATGAAATCGGTATGATACCGGCAGATCTATTTCGATTGAGATAAGATCAGGGTCAACGATATCGATACCTTCGATATGTATCTCGACCCACATGGACGGTTCGATTGACCACTATTCAACGGTAGATGGATGATCAAAGCGATCGCGATAGCTACCACCGAAGTGAACAAGAAACGACCAGGACACGAGTTCGCGTCGGATTCTAGTACCGCTGAATCGACCTATAAAACCCAGATCAAAGGTAACGAGGAAGCCGAACAGAATAACTCGAAATACGGGACTATCATGGTATACGAGATATACGAGAAAATAACCGAAGATAATGTAACATATATCAAGAAAACGGTACAGATCCAGGACAAAGATGTAGAGATAGACAAGATCATGCAAGACTATTACCCGATCATAGCGTACCAACCAGAGAGATTCGGTGGGAAACTATACCCTATCTCGTGGATGGATCCGATAATCGAGCTCAATAAATCGATGAACAGGATATATACCTCGTTAGAGGACTGGGTACATATGTTCTCAAAAGGGAGACGGTTAAAGAAAAGGACCGAGAACGTATCGAACATCTCCGACCAAAACGGACAGATCATCGAATATGATAATATCCCGCCATCATATATGCAAGCATGATCGCCAGGAGAGGCACCGTTCAGTATGATGTCACAAACATCTCAATATATAGAAGACGCAGGAGGTACACATGGCGAATCTATGGGTAGGACATCAGGTTCGAACATCAGATCAGCGAGCCAGATCTCACAGATCCAGGCATGAGATATGCAGAACATGTCCGAAGCGATCGATAACCTAAGAACTTTCCTCTCGAAAGCGGGGGAGATGATCCTACAGGTAGCGTCCGAGAATATCTCGAAACCATTAAAGATCAACGACGGGAACGGGGACATGAACGTTGTAGGTTCGAACGCGAACGCCGATATGGAGAAATTAGGTGCTAAAGATAAAGATGATACGATCAAGATCAAACCGTTCAAGAATATCAAGGTAGAGATCATCCCAGGAACAGCATTCGCTGACGCCCAAGTGAAACAAGACTTATTGTTACTTAGAGAGAAAGGTGTGATGATCCCGGACGAATATCTACTAGACGCGTTCAAGATCGGCGACACTGACGAGATCCTCAGCAAGATGAGGCTCGATGAAGAGAAGAATAAGAACCCAGATATCGATATAGCGACCGCGGAGAACAAGAAGATGATAATGGGCTTAGAAGTTATGGCTGATCTGACAGAAGATCATAGGATCCATAAAGCGATCCACGCTAGACTGCTTCAAGCTAACAAGAATAACCCGGAGGTGGCACAGATGATTGTGAACCACATAAAACAGCACGAAGCCTTCGAAAGACCGGCAGGAGTCGATCCAGTACAGCAAGAACAATAAAAAAGCTCTTGTAATTCAAGAAAAAAGTATTATATAGTAAATATAGACAAGATATATATCCGAGGACTGAAGCTCGTAAAAAAATGTTTATATCTATTGAAAGCCTATCCGAGACTGCACTCGTAAAAAAGTAGCTTTTAATCACTTACATTATTAATCATGGATAAATCAATCCTAGAACTAACTAAAGAAAAGATGGGGGACATGGGGATCGGTGACCAAAAACCAGAACCAGTTGAACCTAAAGAACCGGAAGCAAAGGAACCTGACACACAGGACGACACTAAGCAAGACGATCCAGACAAAAAAGAGGACCCGAAAGCTGATCCTAAAAAAGAGGAGAAGAAGGAAGATCCGAAGGATGACCCTAAAAAAGAGGACCCGAAAGACGATCCTAAGAAGGAAGACAAATGAGTCGAGATCGACGAAAAGCTTAAAGTTGTATCCTATGAAAGATTTAAGAAACTTAACGACAAAATGAAGAAAGTCCAAGACGAAAGGGACGAATTGTTGAAAAACAAGAAAGAACCTGAATTCGAGGACGAAGAAGATAAAGCGAGGTATGAGGAACAGAAGAAGTTGTGATTCCAGACGAAGGATGACGCTAAACTTGCTAAACTTGATGCCAAAGAGGAAGCGATCAAAGAGGAAGAAAAGTATGAACTCGATAAAGAGATCAAACAACTCGAAAGAGAATTCGACTGAAAAGATTGACTCCCAGAATTCAAGAAAGACGATGTCCTGAAATATGGTGTCGATAACCAAGTATACGACCCTAAATCTGCTTATATCATCATGAACCTTAACTCAATTATCAACCACTTTGTCGCTAAAGAGCTTAAATCTAAAGCAGGGAACCCGAACTTCCAAAAGTCTAACGACACTAAACAACCAGACATTTCGGGGAAAGACAAAAATTTGAATACTCAGGATGGATCATTAAAGACCCACCTTAAAGATATGATTAGTTGAATGATGTCCAGATAACGTAATGACTGGTTAATAGTATAATCTTTTAACCTTTCAATTATTACTATCATGTGAACAATCTCATTAGGAGATTTCGGTGATTTGATGAAAAAAGTAATCGAACCCGTAATCCAAGACCAACTGTTCAGAGAAACAGTGCTTTTATCAAAACTAGAAAAAAACAAGAATGTGAAGTTGGATAACGGAACATTCT
This sequence comes from bacterium, assembly GCA_024206195.1. The sequence goes on from JAAGZO010000023.1 coordinate 13,678, forward strand.
ACATCACAGCTATGACTGGTAGACATTCAGGTGTTTACAACATCGCTGAAGGGGATTCAATCAACGACGGTTCATTCAAAACAGCACAAATGAATGTGAAAGCTAAATACCTATACGGTAGGCATACATTCACGGATGTTGCTCTTGAAGGTATCGAAGGAGATGCTGGATCTATCGCTAATCTCTTGACTACAGCGACAGAGGAGTTGAAAGACTCTATCCAAAGATCTTTCCAAAGACAATTCTCGTCTTACGGACAAGGTGTATTGGGACAAGTTAAGACTGGTGTAACTGGTACAACAATAGTGTTGATGGCTAGAGACCAAACCGACCAAGGACAAGGTACTGATTACCTTACTGAAGGTCAAAAAATCCTTATCGGTACTAAAGCTCAAATCGAGGCTGGAACTGCTGATGCGGTAGAAGTGGTATCTGTACCAACAGATAACTCTGTAGTTGTTGATACATCTATCACTGTAGTAGCAGACGATCTAATCGTGAACCAAAAAGTTTGGGATTCGACTAACTCTGTATACAACGAAATGAGCGGTATCAGAAACCTTATCGATAACACTGTAACAGGTACTATCGACGGAATTGTTCCTACAACTAACTTCCAAGGAGTTGCTAGAGCGACTAATGGATGGGCGAACGGATACATCTACAAACCGGCGGCTTATGAGACATTAAGTCTTCAAAGAATGACTGAATACTACTTGTACGCAAGAAAGTATGGACGTCCTGATTTGATCAGAACTAACTCTGACTTATTCGCTAAATACGGAGCTTTATTAGAGACAAACAAGAGACATGTAAACACTATGAAATTAGATGGTGGATTTACAGGGATCGAGTTTGCTGGTGGAGATAAACCAATTCCAGTAATATTGGATTACGACACAGATAACGCTTCTGTAGAAATCTTAGATACTAAGACATTCACATATGGAGAAATGGCTCCAGTAGGATTCTTGAACAGAGATGGGCAAGTGTTGAGAAATGTTTGAGGTAACAGTGCGAACTTCACTGCTATCATGAGAGCATACGGACAACTTATCAATCTTAAACCAAGAGCAAGTGCTAGATTGACTGGTATCAAGAGTACTTAATCAACCTAAGCATAGGATAGGCGGGCTGTTTCCGCTTATCCGCTTATTTAGTTTGAACATAGAACTATGGCATACAACCACATAACCCAAGAAGGGAACGCGATCAAGATGAGCGATAAAACCAAGAACACGTTAGATTATGTGGACAGAAAAAACAAAGAACAAGTAAAGAGAGTGAAACACGAAAGGGACACGATGATCGAAGCGAGAGCTGATAAACAATTACGCGGGATCGCGGGGACCAGATCAGTATTTATAACAAACAACCCTATATCAAAGAAAACCTTTTAACTTTTTATACCCACCCATGGCAACAGAAGCACAAGAACTTACAGACAAAGTACTAAACATCAGGTACGCACTAGACAAACTTAACGACCAAAAAACAGCTCTCGAAGGAGAGAACACTGTTTTAGAGAACAGAAACAAAGAAGTGACTAAACAAAACGAAGATTATCAGAAAGCGAATAAAGAGTTCGAAATCAAACTCCAAAAACTCAACGACGAGATCACTGAAAAGAAATCGGAGCTAGAATCTCAGAAAGCTGTATATAAAGAAGAGATCGATAAACAGTTCCAAGAGAATGCCGATAAAGAACAAGAATTGAAAGCCACTGAAAAGAAACTCGAAGCAAAAGACAGTAAAATCGTGAAAGATTCAGCAAAAAACGCTGAGGAACAGAAAGGGTTCGAGATCACAGCTATCCAACAAGAAGCGAAATCTAAAGAATTAGAGATTAAGCAAGTAGAAATCGACCAAAAAAATAGCAACATCGAGGCATTCGATTCAGCACTAAACAAGAAAAACGACGATATTTCCGCTAAAGAA
>JAAGZO010000299.1 GCA_024206195.1 bacterium
ATATTGAGGGAGTGATAGCAACATATCGGCGGTGTAGCATCCGATATCCAGTACCTTGACGCCCTCTTTGAGATAAGGAGAAATTAGAGACTTAGACGTTACTAGCCTTTGAAAGACGAACCTATCTATCAAGAGATCGCCATATACGAGATTGCGAGAATGGTCATTTGTATTTTTGAGCGACAACGACAATCCCTCCACCGGATTTACAGTCTTCTTCATAGTATTTCCTAAAGAATCTGGAGAACAAATATGTGGATATTTTTTTTATAGGTGCTGATATTTTGGGGAATTTCAGTCTATTCAATCGGAGTTTTCTAAAGACGAAAACAAGAAATGCAAGTATATCCCACATTTGAAGTGCGCGCTTGGACATGTAATACTCTGTCCTGACTATATTCAGGTCGTATGCTTGCAGCATTTCTTGCCATTCGTTAACACCAAGGACATGATAGTGAGACAGATCCTTGGTTCTCTTCCTTCCATACCAAGAAGAAACTCTATGGAGCCTTAAGCGGAACAGTAGTCGACTGAAAAATAGATTTCCCTCGAAGTGTTGAGAAGGAACGGTAAAGATGAGATAACCGTTTAGCTGCTGTGTTCGGGATATCTCGTACAATATTGCTTGCAGATTGGGAATATGTTCTATCACACAATTACTGAATATCAGACCGAAAGCTCCATCCTTGAATGGAAGTGCACAACCATCACCTATAATAAGGGAATCGTATCCTGTCACTGAGTTTGCCTTGATGATCGCGTCCATTTCGATATCGAGACCAACTTCTAGTTTGTGAAACAGCAGTGGTGCAACTTTGCCGTCTCCACACCCAAGGTCAAGTACTGGTGTTTCGAACTGAACGCCTGATAGAACGTGGGACAGAGTTTTTGCCTCTACGGAACGCCACAAAGCGATGGCTGGATGATTATAAAGATTCAATAGCTCTTTCAGATAATCGATTTGTTTGTTCAGTTTCATTGATGAAATCCGATCAGAGACCATGGCAGTAAGTCAGATTACAATAGAAAAAGTGAAGTTGTTATTCTATCCACATAGAGAGATCGCGGCCAATCAATTTTTCTAAGTCAGCTATGTCAGGTTTGAAAAACTCCAGCAATGTATTGTTTGCGGTTGATGACATCGGTTCGTATGGCCTGTGAACATGATTGATTTTTTTATACACATGATAAAGGTTGTCTCCAATAAATGAATTCAATGAATGCAATTTCATATTATCGAGTGACTTGGTTGTCATTGTCGCTAAATTTCTTAACCACGGAAAGCGTACTTGAATAGCAGGATTGATTCCGTCATCCAAATCATGAGGTTTGAAATCGTCACGAATATTCAAGTACATATATATTTGTTTCGTAATTCTCTCTGGGTCACTGATGATATCATCAAGCAACACTGCATGAATATTTTCTATAGGGAATATGTCGTAGTATCTTTTAAGGTTTTCATAAAAGAGCCCGTATTCTAGTAGCATTTCTCTTTTCACGACTTCGTCAAAAGAGAAGTTAATTCTGGTCCATGATGACGCCTGAAACCACCAATACACTGAATGTACCATATCAACCGGATTACGCAATGTCGCGATAATCTTTGCATCTGGAAAGTGTCTTCGTATTCGGTTACTTGATTCACTGTCATAGATGTATGACGTGCTAAATTCACCCCTAATTTTGCCGTTTTCTGCAGGGGGAAATTGGGCTAAATACCAATCAATCCCCTTTTTATAATTACTATAATTTGTGTCATTTTCAGCTATGAAATAATCTCCGAATTTGTCGTTGAAGAAGTTTATTTCCCTTTTGTGTGGATATGACAGGTAAGGGGGAAGTAAAACATCCGGATGTTTCTCAAGACACATAGCTAACCAAGTAGAACCGCTTTTGGGAGCACCGATTCCAATGAAATCAATTGCATTAGTATGTGTATAAGTTTCCATGGTCTTTTTAGTTAAGGTGTTGTTATGATGCTGTGATATTTTCTATTTACCTCGACAACTTGAATCTGCTATGTCATGATCCATATTTGCAGGGTACCGTCTACTAATATATCATCAACTCGAAGTTATTTGGATTAGTTCCCCAGACAAACTGTCAAAGATTTGTGCAAAATCGTGCACCTTTTTATAAGAGAAATTCATTATTTATCATAAAAAAGATTGTTGTGTACAAATGTAGATCAAATTTATCCGAACCATTCTTAAATGGAATTCAACTGTTACTTCCTCCTTCCGGTTAGTATGTTCTCTAATAAATGTTTGATAGAACCTGAGAGATATATTTGGCCGCTGTGGCTCTCTCTAGTACGATGGCTGGATAGGAGTCACAATCCAAGAACCTGGTGAGGTAGTTTGATTGTTGTATTGCCTTGATAACCTCTCTCCACTATTATCGTACTCTATTCTATGGCGCGCATATCACCCCGGGTGAGAATATCCCAAGCGGCTCTGGCATCATTGCGCAACTGTTTTGGTGATTTCAAATCTGAGCAGAGGGTTTTGAGGATGAAGCTAGGCCGCATATAGAACTGCCGGTACATCTGGGCAACTGCTTTGTGAAGATCGTCTAGGGTAAGACTATCTGGAATGTATCTTGGCCAACATTGATTGAATGAATTTCCAAGCTGTCCTTCTATCCATCTATCCACAACATCTCTTTCAATCTTTTGCTCTTGAATTGCAGTTTCGAATATCTTGGAACCGGGTAGAGGGATTGTGATGTGTACTCCAAACTCATCCAAGCCAGGATTGAGCGAAGTAGGCAAACTCACTGTATCCATTAGTTCTTGTTGAGTTTCGGATGGAAAACCAAGCATCAAGAAGAAAGCACACTTGATCCGGTACTTTCGACACAATTTCACGCCTTGCTCTATCTGAGATTGGGATATATTTTTATTGACAATTTGGTTGCGGATTCTATCGTTCCCGGATTCGACGCCGAACATTAACTTATGGCATCCAGCTTTGCTCATCTTGTGCGCTAGTTCTTCATTGAAAAGATCAAGTCTGGCTTGTGCATTCCATTTGGGCTTGAAATCAGAGCTAGATATGATGGAATCACATAGTTCGTTCAGAAATCGGTGGTTGAGATTTATTGTATCGTCGAGGAACATGAAATTTCGGATATGCGTTGATTCAAACAGTTCATTCATTTCATCAACGATCAATCGAGGGGTTCTAAAGCGAGCTATCTTGTGTACGGCGGGACGACTACAGAATACGCAGTCGAATGGACATCCACGTGAAGCCACAATGCAATGTGCCCAATGTGACTTGTAGTTTCGGAAGTCGACTAGATGTCGTGCCGGTAAAGGTATCTGATCCAAATCTCGTGGAGTTTCACCAACGAAAAGTCCACTTGGTGTTTCACCACCATCCATGATCTGTGTCACTAGTTTGACGATGGTAATCTCACCCTCACCAGTAATACCAAAATCAAAAAAAGGAAAACGCTCTAGAAACTCCGGATCAGCACTAATATGGTGACCGCCTATTCCAATCGCAGGGTGGTTATCAACTCTCTGTTCACTGATTTGTTTTGCAAGTTCCACGGCGCCCCGAATGTTTGAAGTCAAAGTAGAGAATAGGATGACTTTTGGCTGCTGAATCTCGATCTCGTTGATCATATGAGGAAGGGTGATGGTGCCATTCGATATATCGCTGACTGCAACATTGAAGCCTGCCTCTTCCAATACGGCAGCTATGTATAGGATTCCCATTGGTGGGTGATCAAAGCGGTCAGGATTCTTAGTGGAAACAGTGAATGTAGCAGGTGGGTAGATTATTAAAACATCAGTCATGGATATTGCCTCACCATAGAGTATAACCTCAATGTCTTTATCGTTGATGTCTCCTGAAGGTATTATTTACTAGCCCTACTGCTGTACCGGGTATAGAGCCCAACTGGTTCATTTGTCTGGTGGTGATGAAGTTGTAGACATAGTACCCATTTAAGAATAACAGATATGAACCGAACCTCAGGATTTTATCGAAGGTGTTCGGTTTTATATGCCTAAAATAGAATGTTATGAAGTTGATCATTCTACCATAGGCTTGGGGGCGACCTTTCGAGAAGGTCTCAACAGGCAGATGATATACAACTGCTTGCGGATTGAACATTATCCGGTAGCCTAACCTCCTTATTTTAAAAGATACATCTGCTTCATTGAAATCGCTCAAACCCTGAGCAAACACTTCGTCGAATCCCCCGATTTGCTTGAGCAATTCTTTCCTAACTGCTAAGTTGCAGGCTTCAAGATAATCCACTTCGATAGGATTAGTCAATGCCAGACATTTCTCATCATTTGATCCCACAGAGAAAGCCCCGCTTCGGAACCATTTACCCACAGTAGATCCCTGACCTTCTAAAAAGTAGTTAAAATACACTTTGCCTATGAGCCGCCATAGTACGTTGCCCCGTTTCATTTTTCCTTGGAAATAGAAAAGGTCTCTCGTTTGCTGGTGATCTTCAGGCATTAAAGTTGGGCCAGTCGCACCGCCAATTTCTGAAGAAATCGAGA
>JAAGZO010000300.1 GCA_024206195.1 bacterium
AAATAACCGGTGCTCGCTGGTGTCTTGAAAGAGCAGAGGCCGTACTCAAACTCCGCGCATTACGAACAAGCTGCGACTTCGGAGAATACTGGGACTTTCATCGTGCCGAGGAATTCAAGCGGCATCACAGATCGCGATATGAATTCTATCCCAAATTGGAGGCAGTGAATTGATGAGCGAAAACCGTCGTTCTGAAAGAGCCGCACCCATTTTAATTCATCATTCATCGATCATCAATTCCCCCCACCTTCCTGCAGTACCCCACCAGTACATCAACCCAATGCTCCAATGAAAATTCCTTGGCCTTCTCTCTCGCCCCTGCGCACAGTCTCCCATGCAACTCGTCATCGCTTGCGAGCCGGCTGATCGCCCCAACGAGCTCATTCGCACTGCTCGGCTCAATCAATATCCCGCAGCTTTCGTCCACAATCTCGGGAATTCCCCGCCACTTCGTGGTGATCACAGGAATCCCGGCATTGTAAGCTTCAATGATCACACCCGGATACCCTTCACCCTTGTAGAACGTTGGAAATACCAACGCCCTGTGACTCTTGAGCACTCCCGGCACTTGATCCTGAGGCAGTAAGCCCTTGTACTCCACATTGCCGACGCCGTCGAAGCAGCGCTCATCAAGACCCTCCTCAAGTGCGCCGTAAACATCAATCGCAATAGTCTCATCAAGCCTGCCAAATGCCTCAATAAGCACCTTGATGCCCTTTGAGACCTTCACGTGCCCAAGGAACACGAATCTGTTGCTCCGCTCCGCCGGAGCAATCGACTCACTGCTGAGTTTCCTCGCGTTGGGATGCCGCTTGATTCTGTCCGAGTTGCACTCTCTTGAGAAGAACTCTACCAGATACTTCGTCTCAAACAGGCACAACGCCGCAGATCGCAGGCTGCGCTTCAGAGACCTCCTGCCCACTCTCCCGAGACGTTGATACACTATGTCCAGATCACCCCCAAACGCTCGCTGGATCCACGGCCTGTTGAACGCCCTGCATACACAGCCCACCACAGGCCCGAACTCGACCGTCGCCCCGCTCGATGCAAAGAACACCACAACATCAAACCTGCGCATCTCTCTGAGCAATCGGCACAGTGCTACAAGTGCGGACAATGCTCGCTTCGGCAGGCTGTCCAGCCGGTTCCATGTCTCGATGATCTTCAGCCGGACATCATCCCTCTTCGCCAACTCATCACAGATGTCCTTGAACAGAACCCTTGCGCCTCCCAACGGGGGCGGAAGCGGACCCAAAGCCAGGATTCTCAACTCCTTACTCATCTCCCACCACGACAGGTTCTATTTTGAACAGAAGGCAACAAAGATAACAGAAAATGAAGAAATACCAGCTGCTGCTCAGCCGCCTGTTTCTTCAATGATTCATTTTCATAATACCTCACGAGCCAACGTTGAAGAACAAGCAATCGTTTCCTCACTCAACTGCCAACCTTGAATAATACCGTTTTTATTGTTCTCAACATGATAGTTAGATCCAAATAGATGGACATTTCTTGCAAGTAATATAAGTCATACTGTAGTTTTTCCAATGCCTGTTCGTCTGTCGACCCATATCCATAATTCACTTGCGCCCAACCGGTTAACCCAGGTTTAATTATCTGCCTCATGGAGTAATAGGGGATCTCTTCTTTTAGGCGCTCCACAAACTCTGGTCTCTCCGGCCTAGGACCGACGAAACTCATTTCCCCTTTTATGATATTCCAGAATTGTGGCAGCTCATCTAGTCTGGTTCTTCTCAGTATTCTTCCAATCTTGGTTACTCTGGGATCTTCCTTTTGTGACCATACCGCACCAGTTTCCTTTTCCGCGTTTTCTATCATCGTTCGAAATTTATATAAATAGTACACATTCTCATTTTCCCCCATCCTCTTCTGCTTATAGATTACTCTCCCTCTAGAAGAGAGCTTTATCAACAGACCTATGACTATCATCAGTGGAAGAGAAACAACCAACCCAATAGAAGCAATGAAAATATCGTAGGTTCTCTTTGTCGCTCGAATCATTCCACTTCTTCTAATCTGAAATTCCGGTCCGAAGATAAACCAAGTTCTATCGATATACCTTAATGGGATCTTACCTGTAATTTCCCTATATGTACTGACCGCATCTTTTACTTCTACGCCCGACATTTTTCCGTTCATCAGATTTTTAATGAGCTCCTCATCCATCTTTTCCTCAGTAGCAACGATTACATTATTTATCTTCTTCTCCTTTAAAATCTCCTCTAAATCTCTCCTATTGCCGATAACCTTTAATCCCTCAACGTTATCCACTCCTCCTTCACCGTTCGCTTCAACGACTCCTATCGGTCGATATTTCGAATTTGCCTGATCATTTAGCACTCTAGTGATTAGTTTTCCAAGTTCCCCAGTTCCCACAATCACCGTGTTTCTCTTTGGTAGTCTTTGATAAATCGTTTTAAAAAAGAATATCCGCCATGTGGCTAAAAGAGACATCGATATTGCAATATGGTATATCTCCGCGAGTCGATACATCCTATAAATTGGAATCCAATAGAAAACGAAAGAAGTGATTATAGTAGCGACGACGACAGACAGCACTATTCTCATTACTTGTGTTACGGTCTTCAACCCAATTTCAATATCGTATAGCTGCGCTGCATAAAAGACAAAGAGCGTTATTGTCACCGTTATAAACGACGCACCGGTAAAAGTCTGAAACGGATCAAGCGCTCCCTTAAATAACCCTTCTTCGTAGCCGAACCGCATGACTAAAGAGGTGTATACGGAAGTTGCTATAAGCAGTGTATCTACAATAAAAAGTATCTTATTCCAAAAGAGCATCTCACCGTTCCCCACTATGAGTGATTTTTAGTACAAAAGTTTCAAATATCCCATTCCTCGAACACAAACTTCCCCCTGTTTTTGACTGAAGACAGAGGCAAAGGTCATTCAGCTCCTTCTCAAGTTGCGTTGTTCGAAACGAACCTGTCAACAAATCAGAATGATAATAGAAACTCAAAACAAGGATGCACATTTTTATTCTATCTTCCCGGAAGCCTTCGCTATCCCCCAACTAAGAGACATTGAATTTGTTACATGAAGATTCGCATGCAAACACTGTCGCTCCTGCTCAACTCCGAACTCGGGATAGAATTTCGACCATCTTTGGTAGCTTATAAAATCGTCTTGCAGAATGACGGCCAATGAAGAGTCACCGTCTTTCACTACCCATCCATTTGAAATTGAGGCCAAATCCAATTCCGGCGATAGGTGAAGATGCCATTGAATTCTGTTCTTACCTTTGCAGAACACACGGTCGGAAAAGGTATATCTCGCCCCTGGCAACCCAATTTCTCGTCTGTGTGTTTCTCTTCGGAATCCCACGTACTCGCCAATGAAGCTGTTACTCTGTGAATCATATCGACCCTCCGATATACTCGGTCGACGCCCACAACGAAAAGCAGCCCACAGTTCCGCTTGATTCTGTCCATTGAAAGAAATCGTATTATGGGCAGACGTGCCTCGGTGATAATCCCTATCTAGACCTTTCTCGTATGTATTGACACCGCTGTCTGTAAACACGCGCCTGCCATTGAGGCTCATCTCAAAGGAAAGAAGATCTGCATGCCCATGGCCTGGTTGATGATTTGGACCCAATGGACCAGCATCAAACAACAAATAATCTCCCTCCCAGTTTCGAAAACCGAAATACCCCGCAGTAGGCAGTTCCCACACGCTGATCTTGTCTATATTGTCTACGTTCAAGTGAAAATGCGACTGCAAATCCGCGTAAACCGGAGCTACACCCAGTGCGCAATCGTTTATGAGCGCGTAGTCACCATCGGGATGTACGAAATATCCGAGGGATTTGAATAGGCGTTTGCCTGCATTTTCGGCGAGGAGTGCAACTTCCGCCGCTGAACAGGATTCCGCGCTACCCGCCAACAACGCTAGTCTGAGCAGCCCTTCGACTATTAGTGCTTGGTACATGGGGCTGCGTTCCTCGTGTGCTCCGTCGGTAAGGACCTGACGTCCAAGCTCCATTCTAAGGATATTTAGACCGGTGTCGATCCATTCACCAGACATCGGACCGTTGAGACTCAACCCGGCCCAGCAAAGCGTGACACCATTTTCCAGGATATGATTACCTAGAAGATGGTACTCAGCTTGTTGTCGCAGCGCTTCTATTTGAGCGATCAAGCTCCTTACGATCAAACAGCGGTCCTTTCCGGCCAGATCTGGTTTCGCAACCAGCCACTCCAACCATTCTCGAATTCGAATTGATAAAACGTAGGGATGCCAAGCTGGTGATTGAGGATCCTGATTGACTTCTATCCAATCCAATATTAAAGAACGCCCCGTTGCTTCCGAAACCTCCCAAATGTATTGAAAATAATGGAGATTATAGATCCACAAGAGACTGACATCTTTGGGATGCCAACGTTCTGGACCTTCGAATTGTTTTCGTTTATTTAGAAAACAAAAGAAGTACCCGTCAGCGCATTTTTTTCCTCGACTCACAGGCGGCTGGGGAGGACGCGATACTAGTTGATAATTACCGGCAAGTTCCGGAATTCTGTTAAATGGTCTAATTTTCCTGACAATTTGATCGATCACTTGTATGGGCCTTAGATAGCCCACTGTGCTGATGGTTCGAATCGCATGGTCTATCATGGAATCGAACTACCTAAGAGCTCCGTAATATGATGCACAATGCGCTGCGCCGCATGACCATCCCAAAACGGTATATCCTGTCCCTTGGGCCAATCATCTGCCATCAAATCGTCAAACGCCCGACGTATTTGCTCGATATCGTTTCCAACCAGACGACTCGTTCCAAGCTTACACGTCACAGGTCGCTCCGTATTGAACCGTAGAGTAATACAAGGCACTCTGAGAATGGCTGTCTCTTCTTGCATTCCCCCTGAATCAGTAAACACCGCCCTTGCTCCGGCCATAAGACTTAAATTCTCTCGATAGGAAAGCGGCTCACAAACGTGTATCTTTCGGGTACCTTTAAATATCTGTCTCAATCCGTTTGTTTCGATCATCTGACAGGTGCGTGGATGCATTGGGAAAACAATATCAATCTCGCGACTGATTTCGACAAACAACTCCATTAGACTACGAAGGATTTTCGGATCATCCACGTTGGAAGGACGATGAAGCGTGAGAAGAGCATACTCTTTTTTTTTCAAACCATATTTTGTATACATTTTAAGTTGTTGGAAGATAGGAAGTTCCGCCACTAACGTATCTATCATTACGTTCCCGACCAATTTTACCTTTTCTTGCGGTATTCCTTCCTTTGCTAAAAATTCGAGCCCGCTTTGCTCATTTACAAGCAACAAATCTGCAATCGCATCAGTTAAAATTCGGTTGATCTCCTCGGGCATTGTCCTGTCCAAGCTTCTTAGTCCGGCTTCTACATGAACCACTGGAACTCTAAGCTTCACCGCAGCCATCGCACAGGCGATTGTGGAATTGACATCTCCGAAAACCACGGTTACCGAGGTTCGGTTTTTGATCAAATGGCGTTCGTATCGCTCTAGAATACGAGCAGTCTGGAGACCATGAGTGCCTGATCCGACTTCCAAATGAACATCCGGTTTCGGAATTCCAAGTTGTGTAAAGAAAATATCGTTCATGTTCTCATCGTAGTGTTGACCTGTATGAACGATGCGATATTCGAACAAATGTCTTTCATCGATAGCGCGAACGATGGGCGCTAACTTTATAAAGTTAGGCCGCGCCCCGGCAACGAGATCGACGATTTTGTTTCTCGAATAATTGTTCACGCTGACATTACCTCCAGTGTAATTCTTTCTCTTATATTTCGAACTACCAATATGGATGCCATATAAACCTTTTGTAACTCCTCCCATGAAATTGCTGAATGTTCTTCCAGTTCTATGACTTATAAGAATATCTTTATCTCTTTCAATTTTCCTTTATCTTGATTTATAAGAATCCGCTTTTTTTTGCACCCTTGGTAATCGAAGATTAAAATAAGTTCTTTAAACCCAGTTTCATTATATCATTTCATAATGTGTCACAAAATCGTACGCCCACTAATTTCCACCATTAGCTTTGGTTTATTTTCCGCTATTCCTCTTATTCTGGTTTCCTGGCTTTCACGTAAAACATGTATTTGCTTTCTTTCTCCATATCGCATTTTCTAATTCTTGTAATCTAACAATATATCTACAATATCTTTTACATTTTTGTCCTTTACATTTGCTACCCAATAATTCTCCTTCAAGAGCTCTGCTTCGCTGTAATATTTTTCTATTTTTTCTTCTGATATTTCCTCTAAGTCCGTTTTTTCTCGCCATCTCATCCAAGATGGGTAGGTAGATACTAATTTCATATTATGCTTATAACCTTCCATGTATACTGAAAAAGGAACAGTATATTCTAGAAGGTCTAACATAATGCTTGATGGAGTACACAGAGCGAAGGAGCATTTTTCAAAAAGGTGTTCTATGGCCACTGTTTTACTTCCATATATTTTCAGGTCTTCAAACGATTCTAGTATATCTCCTACACTCTGATTTATGTACTCTATAGTAGATTTAGGATGCAGTTTTATTACAATATTTTTATAATCATATCTTTCTCTGTTTTCATTAAGGTATGTTAGAGATGTTATGAAATATTTTCTTATATATTTCTTCTTCAAATTCGATGAAGGTAGTATCGCTACAATATTTTTATCTTCTTCTATTTTTTCCATTTCTTTTTTTCCAGCTGTATTCAAAGCTACAAATTTACTAGATAATTCATTTTTTTCTGTTCCTTGTTTTCTTTCCGTTCCACTTGGTTTATTTCCAATAGAAATATACTCCTTATCCTGTGAATATTCTTTCAAGACTTCTATATCCATAGCTCCCCATACTACTTTCCTTGAATTATTGGACCTGTACGCTATAGGATCTAATGCTAATCCGTGAGTGATGGAAACTGTTTCGATTCTACTCCCTTCTAAGTATTTTGATAAACTCACACTGGACCAAACATTAGGCATTGATAATATTATTCTATCTATTTCTGTTTTTTTTATTAATTTATTCCCAATTGCAATAAATAGTATAGATCTCGGCATGTTTAATAAAAACATTCTGTCCACTTCCCTTAAGAGCCTGCCGTATTCTTTTTTATCTTTATTGAATATTTGTGGTATATTTGCTTTTTTGTACTCACTTATAATCTCAATAACACACTCAGCGATCAAAGTTATATCTTTTATTGATGCAATACCTTCCGCTACAGCAGTATTATCTTTTCTTTTTGCAATCCATCTTATTGGCCAACTTCCATCCAATAAAACTAGTTCCTTTGCGCTTCTTTCACGTTTAATTATTACATCCCACTTAGACCTAAAGGAACTGTTATGATATACACTACCAATCATGATTATTTTACTTTTACTTATATCCATTTTTAAAGTAATATTAAGTAACTTACCTATAATTACTGGCAATATAGTTTTATAGAGTAGTCCGCCTACAGACCAGAATAAAATATATGCGAGCCTCCATTTAATGTTTCTCTCTATATTGTCTGCTGTCTTTTTTACCTTAATATTCTTTCCTAAATTTCCCAATTCTATGTAATCTTTGTAATCGTTACTAACAAAGACAACTTCTGGTTTCTTTTCTTCAATTATTTGCTTCATTATTATTATTCTTCTAAACCAGTGTTGTGAAACCCCTCCGAATGGATAGGATATTAGAGGCAAAAGACTCACACCTCTAAACATCATTTTTTCTTTAAGTCTTGGATTATTATCAGTTATTTTCTGCACTATCTCTTCAATCATTCTATAAGATTCTCTGTTTATATTTTTCGGTATATATTTCTCTATATATATTTTTTTTACTCTAATATTTTCATTATTCTCAATATATAGATCAACATCTGTTGCTATAATTAACTCCTTTACTTCATACCTTTTTACAATTTCAATTAGCTTACTAACTTCTTTTTGTTTGTCAATGAATGCTAACCCTCTCATAATTTCCTCTCACTTTCCATTATAACTATCTGACAGCTTTGGATGAACCGGGGCATCTAATTAATTTTCAGCAATGCATACCAATTTCTGCAAAGCCGAGCGCCGAGAGCATCTTCTCTTCGCCTTTGCCTCCTACTTTCTGACTTTTGGCGGAATCTATATCGAACGCCTCGGCTTCGTCTGTCTTCTCCCCGTTAATACGAGCAGAATTTAAACGCATTCACTATTTCGCCAATTCAGATAAATCGTCGCCATATCGCTTCCTGACAGGCATTCACGTCAGTGTTTGCGTTCTTTTCATCGTACAATAACCGTAGCGCTCACACATTTTTTATGTTATGTAATGTCTTGAGGTTATGTGTCATTGTTATTGTAGATCCTATTTTCTATTATCCTCACAATTTTTTTCTATTTTCTACATAATTTATTTTTATAAAAGCCATTCCCACGCCAATAATCATCCATAGTGGATATTCCCAAGACGGGTTATGTGCTTGATTGTGAATAATATATGCTATTAAACCACCAATTACTGCAGTTTTTAAAAATATCTTCTCTTTATCCTTCTTTCCTGTTTTCATTTTCACCAGATCATATAATATTGATATATGTAATATTATTGTTCCTATTAAACCAATAATGCCAATCTCTATCGCGGTTCTCAAATACATATTATGTGGCGACATTCTATATCCACCGTGTTTCATTATTGAATAGTCATACGTTTCATCATCAATACCAAAAGGTTCCTTCAATATTATTTGCATCACTGCTTCGTATTGACGCAATCGTTTTCCCATATCCTCATCTATCATCGTTTGAGTTTCGAATCTTTCTTTATACAAATATTCTACCAAGAAAGGAATACTGTAAATTGTTATGGATACTATTATTACATATAAGAACATTTTTTTTGTCGATATTCTCTTCTCTACTATTTCTACCAATATTTGTGCAATAGTTATCCCAAATATAGCACTTCTAGTCTGCGATAGTATTAATGCCCCCCCCATGAATATTAGACCTACCAATACAAATATTCTTATAATTATTCCTTTACTGTTAAGGAAATAATTGAGTGCTATAGGGATTGCAAAAACAAAAACATTGTTCACTATATTTGGATTTGATACTTCACCTATGAAAAGGCGGGAGCTTTGTCGAGCTGCGGTTTCATAGACTAAAGGTATTTTTTCGAAATATTGTATACAGGCCATTATCGCCAGAATGGAAGCTGAAACCATAAAAGTAAACAACATATATTTCGCCTGCTTGTACGATGACACAAGATTATATATGGCTAGACAGAAACAAGTATACATACCGTATTTTAGTATTTTAATTGCCTGATATTTTGTTTCAGAGAAGATTTCTTCATTGATTATTGTAGACAAAAGGGCTCCGACAAGTATAGTAAATACTATCCAATTGTTTTTTCTAACAACCTCTTTTTTCTTACTTATTAATTCTCTAGTTATCCAAACAAATACTATAAAAGTAAGAAGTATTCTATAAGAGAATAATATATAGGTATACCCTATTCTATTAATGTATATATTTACAAATGGATAAATTGCAAATATAATAACTAAACCAACTACAGGCCAAATCCAAACAATTATAAGAAGTACAATTATTGTAAATGCACCTACTAAATATAAAGGATATAATGTTAATATTGTTAATATTATACAAAATAATGTTAAGAACATTGTCACTACATAAGGATGTATTTCTCTGAGATTACTATTTATTGACATAATTAGTATTCAATTTTCAGTTTCCTTTTATTCTATTCTTTCTCCATAATATCCAAGGCATTTTTACAATTCTCATTGCCAATATCCATGTTAATAAAAAATGCAAGAAGTATGTAATTGTTATTGCCTGTGCCGCTCCAATCGCCCCGTTTTTCTCAATTAAAATATAATTAAGCCCAATATTTGTTAACCCGCTAGCTAATGTTATAACTGAAAGTAGGTAAGTTTTCTTTGAAAAATATATATATCCTACTACTACTTTTCCCATACCATCAGCAGCCATAGCAAACGCAATCCAGATAATATAAGGAGCACAATTATTGAATTCTTTTCCGACCATAAAAGGAATTATCCAAGTAATAATTCTCGCCGCAACAAAAGCCATAAACAAAAGTAATATAAAATAAATATATGTGAATATTACTATCTTTCTCAAACTCTCCGTTTTACCTTTTTTCAGTTTTTCAAAAAGCCATGGTATCCATGTTTCATGAAACGCCCCTTGAAACAATCTCATAACAGAACCAAAATTCTGCCCAACAGTAAATAAACCCGTCGCGTCAACTCCTACCATTCTCGTAAGAAACAACCTGCTCATCATGTCCTTTGCCTGAGCGCTAACAACATGAGGTATAAGAGGTACACCTATAGAAATTGCATCCTTGATGTATTTTTTCCTAATAATCGGTCTAATATATCCCTTTAGCAATAGGATCATTATCCCGGCTATTCCCGCAAGAATTATAGATACAGCAATACCAGATATTCTCCCTTTCCAGCCTGCGGTAAAAACCACTACTAAAACAGCAGATAATAAAACGTTGATTGTGGTTATTAATATATTATATAGACTGAAAGCAATAGCCTGTTTTTTTACACGCCAAATGGAAAGTATAATATTTATTGCTGATTTCATCGCAGCGATTAATGGAACAAATATCAACCAATTATCATTTATCTCCGTCATTTTTTCTAAAAATGGCATAGCGATTATGTAAATAATATACACAATAATTAGGCCTAGAATTATCAACGACAAACAACTGCTTACATATATTTCCAATTCTTTTTTATCCAATTCGAAATAATTTCTCGTAATCGCATTACTCAAATTGAGCCCTACAAAAGGAAGAGTTAGGACAATCGCAACCTGAAACATTGCTACTCTTCCATAATCGCTTTGAGTAAGATATCTTGTCATCACCGGTAGTAATAAAAATGGTACTGAATTTCCAATAGATTTCCCTATCATATA
>JAAGZO010000301.1 GCA_024206195.1 bacterium
AAGGTACGGAATACCCGAGTATCGCTTACCAAAGAAAGTGCTAGATCGGGAGATAGGGGGTATTCTGAATACCGGAATAAGTTCCTATTGTGGCCAGACTTTAGGCATAGATTTTACTGTAAGTTCATTGTTACGTGAAGGCTATGATGCAATATTCATGGGGATAGGAGCATGGTCAGATTATAATTTGGGTGTAGAAGGTGAAGATCTTAAAGGCTGCTGGCAGGGTATAAATTTCCTATCATCGATAGCAAGCGGTAAAAAACTATCTATAGGAAAAAAGGTAGCTGTGGTTGGTGGAGGAAATTCAGCTATAGATTGTGTCAGAACTCTAGTTAGACTCGGTGCTGACGAAGTAACTATTGTCTATAGAAGAACAAGGAACGAAATGCCGGCAAATGAAGTTGAAATTCAAGCAGCCGAGCATGAAAATATAAACTTCAAATTTCTTGCTGCTCCTTTGCGCGTAATTGGTAATGAAGATGGTCACGTAACTCACTTAGAATACCTTAAGATGGAATTGGGTGAACCAGATGCATCTGGTCGTCGTAGACCTGTACCTATAGAGGGTTCTGAAAGCAAGTTGGAAATAGACATGCTAATAACCGCTATTGGGCAGCGGCCTAAGGTTGATTTCGTGGAAAATGAAGACGATGGGTTACAAGATTTAACCTTAACTAGATGGAATACAATTGATAGTAATCTTGGAACATTCCAATCTAATATTCCATATATTTTTACGGCAGGAGATTGTGCTACCGGGCCTGCCCTCGTTGTTGATGCCATAGGTGGAGCTAGGAAAGCTGTAAGTTCTATTCATAGATATTTGTCTGCTGAGGCTGAAGAGGAGGAGAGGTCCGACGAAAAAGTACTTGCTGAAGAAACCGGGTTGTTAATGAAGGGATCTCATATCCAAGAGTCTATATTCGATTGTGTCCCTGGTATTAAATCTTCCCCTAGGACGCCTATGCCTGAACTACCGGTTAATGAAAGAATCAACTCCATGGAGGAAGTTGATTTAGTGATATCTGAGGAATCAGCTATTTATGAATCAGGCCGCTGTTTAGAATGTTGTAGGGTATGTTATAATAAGGACGCTACGTGAGTAGTAAGTGTAAGTAAAAACAAACAACATAATTGAAAGAATATTAGGAAGACATTCTTCTGCCCTTCAACACCTCTATAAGGTTGATCATGTCCTGTGGTAACTCTGTTTCAAATTTTAGATCCCTTTTACTTTTAGGATGCTTCAACCTTATTTTGTATGCATGTAGCATTTGACGATTTGTCTTGTTTATTAGTTGCACCATATCTTGCCTGTTCTTTAAGAATTTTTTCTTGTGCCCTTTATTTTTATACACAGGATCTCCTAATATAGGGTGGTCTATGGATCTGCAGTGTACTCTTATTTGATGGGTTCTGCCAGTTTTTATTACAAGATTAATCAGACTGGCTGTCCCATCATATTTTTCTAATATCTTCCAGAACGTCTTCGCTGGACGAGGATTAGGACTACGCGTGGATATTTTCTTCC
>JAAGZO010000302.1 GCA_024206195.1 bacterium
CAATCCCCAATCCCCAATCCCCAATCCCCAATCCCCAGCAGTTTAACCTTATCGGGGTCATAGTGCAATACCTTCAAAATAAATAGTATTATTTAATGATTATGATTATCCTATTCACAAAATATATATTGCGTATTAATTAAATATCTATATTACTTTCAATGACTACCAGACAACAAGTTAGAATATTCGCCCACGACAGACCCAACCAAGTAGTTGCAGAAGTTCCCCTTCCCGCTGTTTTCACTGCCCCTATTAGATCTGATATTGTCCATTTCGTTCACTATAACTTAAACAAAAACAGAAGACAACCATATGCTGTGAACAAGGATGCTGGTATGATGTACAATGCTGAGTCCTGGGGAACTGGAAGAGCTGTTGCAAGAGTTCCAAGAGTTGGAGGATCAGGTACCCACAGATCAGGCCAAGCCGCCTTCGCAAACATTTGCAGAGGAGGAAGAATGTTCAACCCCACTACTATCTGGAGAAGATGGCACAGAAAAGTCAATCTTACCCAAAGAAGACACGCTGTTGCCAGCGCTGTCGCTGCATCTGCCATCCCATCCTTAGTCCTTGCCAGAGGACACAGAGTCAACCAAGTCCCAGAGCTCCCCCTTGTTGTTGATAAATTAAACATCGAAAAAACCACTAATTTAATCAAGACTCTTAACAAATTCGGTCTTGAAGACGAAATGAACAAGGTAAAAACCACCAGAAAGATTAGAGTAGGACAAGGAAAGTACAGAAATAGAAGATATGTCTTAAGAAAGGGACCCTTAATTGTATATGATTCTGACAACTACCTCTTAGCTCAATCCGCAAGAAATATCCCAGGAGTTGAGATCTGTCACGTTGAAAGGTTAAATATTTTACAATTAGCACCTGGAGGCCACATGGGAAGATTCATTATCTGGACTCAGAAGGCATTCGAAACATTGAACAGATTATTCGGAACTGCTGATATTCCTGCTACCTTAAAGAAGGGATACCTCTTAGAAAGACCTTTAATGAACAACGCTAACCTCGCCAGACTCGTTAACTCTGATGAAGTTCAGTCTGTTGTTAGAGCCAAGAGAAGAAATGTATTATTACACGGAAAAAGAAGAGCCAATCCTCTTAAAAACAGAGAATTAATGAGCAAAATTAATCCATACGACAAAGTTAGAAAGCAAGATGCCAAAAAGGAAGAAGAACATGCCAAAGCAAACAGAGATAAGAAACTTAAGGATAAGAAAGTTGTTAGAAAGAAATACAGAAAACAAGGAAGAAAATTCATTGGAAATGTTAGAGCATCAATTGCACAGGCTAACAATAAATCTCAAACCGACTATAGAAATTACATTGAGTCTATCAAGATTGGAGAGGACACAATGAAAGATAAAGGAGAGAACTAAAAAATTGACAAAGCGATTAGCTAGTTAAGATATAATACTAAAAAAACTTTTTAAACTTTTAACTAATAATACAATGTTTTAATTTTATAATTATAAGCAGTATGTACGTTTAAAATGAATCTTTAATCATATAAATTAGTAAGTGTG
>JAAGZO010000303.1 GCA_024206195.1 bacterium
TCACGGCAGAAGAAGACCATTTGATCGAAGCCATTCTTCAGGATTTTGTTTTAGAAGTTATTCTCGAGAGAGATCTCAAAACTCAGATAGATTTAAAAATCGATCCAGGGATAATTCCCAGGAACCATATTATCAATCCAGAGATAATTCCCAAGAGCCTTATTATCAATCAAGAGAACAATCTCAAGAACATAATCAATTCAGGGATGTGTCACCACGATCCCAGGACTTTAATTACAATTCATCTGGAAATCAGTTTTCCAGAATTCATTGAAATTCACCTTATCAATCCAGAAGTCCAAGTCCTTATCCCAGACCAAGGAGGGACTGTAGTCATATTCAGTGTTTCAATTGTTTGGAATATGGACACATGAGAAGAGCATGTCGAAAGCCCCAAAAGCATGTTCATTATGCTCAGTCAGTTGAAGAATGAGAATTAGAACAACAAAACGGAAAAGAAGAGAATCCCGAACAAAGAAGTTTTTGATCTTCGAAAATGAATAAGAACTTCAGAAATCGAAGCCAGACTCCTTCTCAAGAAAGGGGATCAGATTCTGAAAAGAAAGCTGTGCGAAAAAGCAAAGTGACCAACTTTGCCAATACTAAAGGCGACATTGTTAAAGTCAAAATCAGAGAAAATTTGAAAGCTAGATCTTTCCTGGACTCAGGAGCTCAAGTTTGTTTGTTGATGGAGAAGTATGCTAAGTTGCTAGAAGGATCAGGACTCTATCAAAGGGTTCACTGGCCTTTGACCACAACTTTGCCGGATTTTTCCGTTGTCACTTATACTGAATATATGCCTCAAATACCCATTGTTTTTGATAACCAGCAAGTTTTGTTGGATTTGTGGATTTCACCCAAGTTATCTGATGAAGACCTTGTTTTGAGCAAAGCTGCTATGTTTAATCTTGGATTTCGATTAACCACCATAACAGGAAGAGATGTGTGGGATGAAAACGGAGAAGTAAAGCCTGAATTTGTTGCTGATAACGAAGATTCAGAAGATGAACCTCCAAAAACTGAAGAGGTAGAATTTGAAGAAGAACAGTTGCCTTTATTTCCTTTGTTTTTATGAAGGCTCGGAGTATCTGAAGAGCCTCTGACCCTTTGTACTCCAACAGTTAATACTTATTCGGAGAAGATTGATAAGCGTCAAGTTTATCTTTCTTTACCAGAATGTGAAATTTACAATTTTAGCTCCCCAGAGAATGAAAGTTCAAAAGTTCATTTGTCTGGAGTTAGCGGAAAGGCTAGAGATCAAGTTATCAAAAGCCTTACCATGATCCAGAAATCGTTAAATAAAAGTCTAAATCAAGAAGTCATCAGAGCGAAAGGTATATGTTCACTAGTTTATCAAACTCTGGACAATATGCTTTTTGCTCCGATAACCAATGAAAATTTATGTGAACAGAGTTTGGATACATCCAATTCTGTTTCCATTGTTACAATTAAGCCTGTTTCTAATTCGTTTATTGAAGAACAATCAGATATTAATTCGTGTGGACAGCAATTTGTTGTGAACTCGCAGATAAAGACCAGTTTTGAGTGGCCTTGTTTTGGCAGAGCCTGCTTCAAACCCACGGATTCCAAAAATTTGCATATTCCACTGTGTCATTTACAGTTCCTATCGCTGCGTCATATCGATTGCAGTCATGAGTGAAGTTCAAAGTTGTTTTATGCATGCGAAGAAGGTGGCTGTTTTACTAAAGCTCTGTCTTACTCATTAACAGCTACTAATGCTCAAAGTCGAATCGGGAAAAGAAGAATGCTGCAGCAGCCGAATTGCTACAGCAGAGGAAGAAGAAAAGCTGAAAAAAGGAAAAGCGATGGAGTTAGCCAACAGTCTGGGTGGTCCCTTGATGAAGCCATTCCTGGCGGAGTCGAGACAAGCCCAGATACCCATTTTGTCGAATCCAAAATTAAAAATCAATCCACAGTTGTCAGGGCACATAACTTGCAAGAGCAGTCAATCATCATCTGTCCCAATGCCGATACAATTGTCAGTGTTTGTGAAGAATGTTCTTTACTCGACCCAGAGCAGAATGAAAGTTCCATTCAGGGAAGCTGAAATTTGAGCAAAACAGTGCGTGAAGGACATAATAACAGCTGCATGACAGCTGACAGAAGAGATGTATCAAGCATTGGAAGAGGAATACGATCAGCTGATGAACAGGACTGTAGTGATGACGGTTCCGCTGTCCAAACAGTTAGCTCGGAAGAAATTCAAAGAAGGAGAGAAATGCATTCAAAGGAAATGTGTCGGGGAGAGAAATCTTTCTGAGCTTACTCTAAAGACCGTCGCATTAATCGAGAAGGAATTGAAGAGCAAAGGAAAGCTACATTTGGGGACTTCTTTAGTTTCCAAATACGTTCAAACGAAATGTGAAGAGAAAGTGATGGAGACAGTAGCCGAAGTATTGAAAGAGCTGGAAGCAATCGGTGTTCCAGAATTCAACCAGCTATGCCCAGACCTATTTCAAGAAGTCATGGAAGTGGTCAATTCTCTACTCAATCAGGTCGATCAGTAATCGAACATAGTTCTTATTCTGGGAATCGTTCTGCTATGAGACATCAATGTGAGTATGTACAAATGTCAAATTTCGGAACTGAATCTCAGAGTTTATCGAAAAAGTCTGAAGAAATCGAATTGGTGGAAAAACCTAAAGCTCTGAAAAGAAAAAGAAGAGAAAGCAGAAGCCGAAAAAGAATGGAAAGTCTACTAAAGAAAGCGATGAAACTTATCCAGGGCTTACAGAACTTCCTTCCAGAAATGGATTGGCATTTGTTACTCCAGGAACTAAATTTTCAGAAGCAGATACTGCCTCTGGAACTCCTTATCTTTCGTGTGAAGACGTCGAAATGTCTGATTCTATGCCTAAGTTAATTATTGATGAAAAGACTCATTCTGATCTGGGATTATTTCCAGAATTTGTTAGTCCTATGGTTATAGTGACCGCACAGATTAAGTCTGGACCTGA
>JAAGZO010000304.1 GCA_024206195.1 bacterium
AACGAGCAGAATCCTATCCATACCTATGAGATGGCAGGAGAGTGGCCTGTGGTCGTTCTCGCAAAGGACTCTGATGGAAATTCTTTTATAGGGCGCACCACTATTTACACTTATGATTATGATTATGGAGATGAAGATGGTCCTGATAATCCTTTGCCGAGTTTGACTGATAAGTGTTATCGCACTCCTGTAAGGCCGGGGGATGGATTCGGACCTAGTGAATATACCGACAGTCTTAATCCTGGGGAGGATTGGATATGGCCTTCAACAGAAAAAGGTACTGCTGTAGGAAGAACGCCCGAACAGCGTGAAATAGCACTTGTTTTAAATGCAAAGACTCAGGAATTGTATCGGATAAATGATGAGACTGTGTGGAGAGACCGAGTGGGAGGCAGTTACAGAGATGGTAATATTATACTGTCAGAGTGTCATCAGAAGTCTTATGCGGCTGAAGCGGGAGAACATGTGGCTATAGTTCACAATGAGACGCATTCATACTTTAAACCTTTTAAGAAGAATTATAAAGGCGCTACTGGTTTTGACGAAAATGGACTTCCTGCGGGGTTTCAGGTAGATATGCAGATGATGAAGAATGGGGATCAGGTTTATACAAAGAAAACAGAGAACGTCCCTCCTGACGGAGATATAGTATTTCCTGAAAAGCTTGAAGCAAGAGAACTTCAGTTAAGAGTAGTAATGTACGGTGCGCCATGGCTATTA
>JAAGZO010000305.1 GCA_024206195.1 bacterium
CAGGTTTATTATTCAGCAAAGGATTGGTAGGTGATTGGACATATTCTCAACAGGTTTCTCCACAGTCATGCAGATCTGCTCTAAGATACCTAAGTCAAAATGGAACTCAGTTAGTCCAAATCAAAAACAGATTTTGGTCTACCAATCGAACTCTTCAGGTAGCTTATAAGTGGTGTTGCTTTGATAAGTGTTCTTCGGTAACTAACTTCCTAATAGAACAAGGACACATCTTCACTATGGATGGAGACAAAATCGCAACCAACTTAGGTGATGTAGGAGCCTGTCATGCTGCCGATGGACAATGTTCAACTGACGAAGGTGTCATAATTTGGCATCCAAAGAATCTGACTAAGATTTGTCCATATATAGCTAAAGGCACTCATCACGCCAAAATAATAGGACAACATATTATAATAAATTCCATTCAAGCTGCTTATTCCTTCTCTGGACTGCCTCTACCCAACAATGCTTGTTGCATAGAAAAGTTTACAAATCGATGCGCCTATTCTGTAGATCAAGGAGGAGTTTTTCTACAGTTTCCCATGGAAGAACCTGTTTGGTGGTCAAACAATAGCATGATCTCTAA
>JAAGZO010000306.1 GCA_024206195.1 bacterium
TAAATAATCCTTTGAAAAAATAGTGAGACTCTCTAAAATAGTGAGACACTCTATAATAGTGAGACTCCCTCAGGACCCCTTTGAATTAATAGTGAGACCCTCTCACTATTATAGATTTTACGGTACCATACTGTCTACGTCACAGTATTTTTTGCTAAGGAACCAACATTTATGATGCTCTACACAAGGGGCTCGATATCTTGAGCCAAGACTCTTCTTCCACTTTGGCTTCGACGATTCTGTTTTTGACTGACGGTCTGCCGACTGCTGGAGAGACAAATCATCAGCGAATCCTCGATGATACCACCAGAAAGAATTCGGACAAATTCAGCATCCACTCGGTCGCTTTTGGAAGTGGCGCCGACTACAGACTGCTGCAGAGACTTTCCTCGAAGAACAGTGGGTTGGCTCGAAAAGTCTACGAAGATTCCGACTCTGATCTCCAACTAGAAGGTTCGATATTATGTGCAGAAGCTCTCAGATTGACCACACACAAGAGTGCGTGTCTCCTCAACCCCCGCAAAGTCAAGAAAAGTAAAGGAATCAAGCTTCTGGGTGAAACACCTCTCCTGAAAAATTTGGGCCCTCAGGCGCATTGCGGAGGATACAAAAATTCCAAATTTCTAAAAACATTTCTTCTTGTAAACATAAACCAAGGGCACAGAACCTCTGTCTTTGTAAGTTTATTAGCAGTTTTATGATTATTCTCTCCACCTGGCAGTAGCTACGATCACATTGCTCATTTACTGAACAGTAAATAATTGAACAGTACAGGGTGGCACAGAATTAGTGTTTTAAGACTACCGCCGCCACCACCCAGTCGATTAAAACAATTTCCCAACCAGACGAAAGCTCATAAAGAGGTGCCGCAGATGGCTCAGACAAGTTGGCGGCCAATTCTTTCACCAAGCAATGCTATCACCAAGCAATGAAAGTAGTGATCAGAATTCGAGCGGTGAGTTTGCAGATTGATTAGCATAGGGAAATAAGTATGATGTCCAACTTTCGGCTTAATTGAACAATTATGTGAATTGTTGTGGAGGTTTAAAAATGGGAAAAAAAGAGCTCACCAAGCAATTGATCACCAAACAAATAAACGCTTGGTGGATGAAACGTGTTGTTTAAGTCGGCTGGAAAGTATCTAGCGATTGATTGCTTGGTGAAATGAATGAAATTTATGCTTTTGAACGTTAACAGGGTTATGGATTAGCAGAAAAATAGAAAGCTCATTACTAAGTTGAGGTTGTAAGTTGCAAACTGTTACAATATAATGATGAAAAAGTGATGATGATAATGAAACAGTACTGTATGGCGAAACCATTTCAGGTTGATATGGAGGAAGCGGTACAGTTTTAAGAATGACAGAGGGTAACTTTGTTTCCATTTTGCACATGATCAGAAGACTTCTGGATATTGGATATTGATCTTTTACTGTATTAGTGCTGTTATTGTACTTGTTCAATATGTGATGTTCGATTTCAGTTGAATAGTGCGGCTGGTTATAAGTTACGCAGTAACATGTGATATTAGTGAA
>JAAGZO010000307.1 GCA_024206195.1 bacterium
CATTAAAAAGATTGACCCCTTGTTTGGTAACGCCTTAATACAGGCAATGGATTTATAGATGAGTATAAACAACGCAGATAGAGACAGGCTCATTCATATCAACTTTGTTATGAATCAGATACACGAGCACTCTAATGCGATATACGAGCATCTAGTAGACAAGGAGTACGAGCAGGTGTCGTTAGAGATTCATATGCTTAAAGAGATACTTAACACCCTATCGCAATCAATAAGCAACAATGGAACAAAATAAAAAATGTATAGAGTGTGGGGAGGATAAGGATGTCTCAGAGTTTCACACCTCAGGAATAAAGAACGGAAAGAGATACTACAGAAGAAAGTGTAGGGACTGCTATAGATGTGTTAAGCGAGCATACAGGGACAGGAAAGTATCATGGTTCAGAGAGTATAAGGAGACGCTAGCTTGCGAGAAGTGTGGATACTCGAAGGATAACAATGAACACTTCTCTATCAAGGCTTTAGATTTTCATCACAACAACGATGATAAGCTCTTTAATGTTAGCGATGGTCCGTACCTTGGATACTCAAGGGATAAAATATTAAATGAAATAAATAAATGTATGGTGCTTTGTTCAAACTGCCATGCCGAAAAACACACGAAATGAAATGTCCAAACTGTAATGAAAATTTAATTTGGGGTGGAGACCACTCCTATGAAGACTATGGTATTGATGAGCAAGAGGGTATCGTATCCAACGCAAGCTGTGCTGATGACAACTGCATGGTAGATACCGTGATAGTATACACTAGGATTGAATGAGGTTCGAGTCTGAAGAAGATTTAAGGAGGGAGCGTAAGGCTATAGAGACTTTCGTTAAGGTCTTCAAGGGTTCATACAAGAAGCTTGG
>JAAGZO010000308.1 GCA_024206195.1 bacterium
CGATAATCGAACCATCTTCACTGAGATGCTGTGCGGCTGTATACAGTAGAGCGATACTGTCACGGGCCTGCTCTAAATAGAGAGTCTTTTCATTAACTTTCTGTTCCAGATCCTGATACATAACATCCAGGCTTTCAGCCATATCATTAAAGGTGTTGGCTAGTAATGATAGTTCATCATCACCTTTAACTTTGACTCGTTTGCTAAAATCACCAGCCTGTACTCTGCTAGCCATAAGAAACAGTTGTCGTAGAGGCCCTACAACATTGCTGTTGATGTCAACAATACCAAAGATAACTATAATAATAGTGGCCAGTAAGCTAATGCCCTGAATAAGGCGTAGTAGTCGGAATTTTGTTTCCGTCTGTGACTCCAGCATTTTTACTAAATTATCAATTTTGAAAACAAAGTTATCAATCTGCTGTAGTAATTCTCTTTTGTTGTTATTGGTATTAAGGTTTTCCTTTAGCGTTAGCCAGTGGGTTTCTAATCGATCCAGAGCAGCAATCAGTTCAAGGTCTTTGGAGCGGCGTAGGTGATCATTGAGAACAGGGCGATAAAAACGTTCTTCAAAAGCTGTTATCTCCTGTGCTACTAGATTTTCCAAGCTGGGATTTAATTGGGGATTTTTC
>JAAGZO010000309.1 GCA_024206195.1 bacterium
ACATTTTATTTTTCTACCCAAACATATTACTTGCCGTTGGTCCGAAGTTGAGTATGGTAGTTAGTCTCGCCATTCTGCAAGAAAAACCTTCGCAGATTCCTGCTTATCGATGTTGGAAACGTACGCGAAAAATATGTACCCGAACTGGATTGTTATTCAGTAAAGGTATAATAGGGGACTGGACGTACTCACAGTCAGTTTCTCCTCAGACTTGTAGATCTGCTTTGACGTATTTGCATCATAATGGAACTCAGTTAGTTCAGCTTAAGGATAGATTTTGGTCCACAAATCGAACTCTTCAGTTAGCCTATAAATGGTGTTGTTTTGATAAATGTTCTTCCGTAACTAATTTTATGATTGAGCAAGGACATATTTTCTCCATGGACGGAATAAAAATCGCTACTGACTTAGGTGACATAGGTAATTGTCAAGCTTCTGATGGACAATGTTCAACTGACGAAGGAGTTATTATTTGGAATCCTAGAAACTTGACTAAGATCTGTCCGTACACTGTCAAAGGCACACATCACGCTGAAATAGTGGGACAACATATTATGATAAATTCCATCCAAGCTGCATATTCATATTCTGCATTACCGTTACCTAATCATGCCCGTTGTATTGAGACACTCACAAATAAGCGAGCTTTTCCTGTGGATCAAGGAGGAGTTTTCCTACAATTCCCAATGGAAGAGCCTGAATGGTGGACAAATAATAATTCTCTTTCTAATTTATCTCTGCAAACCAAGTTAAGCTTTGACCCTGATCCCGTTAATAGTAAGCTAGAATACTTAATGGAGAAGGTCCAAGAGATTGATTTTCGAAGTTTTCACGAACTTTGGTTTCATCTTTGCAATCTAGCCGAAAGACAATTATGGATTCTACATCAACTATTCAAGATAGATCCTACGTTAGGAGCTAGAGCTTTAATGCAACGCGATGATGTCCATGCTTCTTTTTCCTTACAATTTATTTCCATCTGGGAATGTCGTAACATTACTCCTGATGTCGTCCATTGGTCTGGACGCGTACAAAACGTCTGCTATGAATATATTCCTGTTGAATATCAGAAACAACTTTGGTTTATTAGTCCTGGAAGTCGAGATTTAGTTTCATCCTCTCCTGTAGTTGATTGTGAACATCGAATTCCGTTAGTTTACATAGATTCTTTAGGTTCGT
>JAAGZO010000310.1 GCA_024206195.1 bacterium
AAACTAAATAATAGGGATAAGGTTTAATTTTAAGTAATTATTTATATTCTGTTTCTGAAATCCATGATTCGACTTGTTCAACATCACCCCAAAAAGCTTTATCTCTAGCTCCGCCTTGAGTAGCGTGTTTCATCAATCTTTTTAACGCTTTAAGTGTTTCATCGTTCATATTATCCTCTCTTTCTCTTATCCCCAGTATTCAGTTGTTAATGTGCTATAATGTAGGTTAATCGAGGCCAGATTTTAGACTGCCAGAATGTATTAGCTTCTTGGTTAAGATTCTGACCTCGATTGTGAAAGATCACTTGTCCTAGTTAGCATTATAGCAAGCGTTTGCTATCTTGTCAAGTAAATAACTAGGCACAGAAATAGGCAAAAGGGTAGATGTCAAGCCCAAAAAGCATAGTTGTTTATTAGTTATTTCAGGCATGGATTTGCTTTTAAGTGGTATAGCCAAGGGGCTAAGACTTGACAAAGTATTCCCGGTTTAGTAGTATAGATGCAGTGGATTAAACAGCCACCAAAGAGTGTGAAGCAAGAAGGCACGAGCAATCGTGTCTTTTCTAGTTAGTTAGTAGGTTGTTAAGGAGATATAGTCTGATATTGTTAGTTAATTTTATATAAAGGTAGATTATTATGGCAGGTGTTAAGGGTAGATCAGGCAGGAAGACAATCAAGACCGAACGGGAAATCAAAGAAGAGCTACAGGAGATGATCCCAGAGGCTTACGAGGCTATTAGGGACGGTCTAGTAGGTAGAGAGAACAAGAGGGGCATTAGAGCTACTACTGCCTTTAAGCTATTGGCTAAGTTCATAGGTGATAAGCAATCAGTTAAAGTGGATGCTGATGTCAAGGTAGACAGTGGTGTTGTTGTACTACCAGCACTTAAGACTGATAGTAAGAAGAGTGATAAGGATGATGTAGAGTGATATAGTTATAGGCATGGTATTGTCATACAATCTACATTGTACGACAAGGAAAGGGATCCTAACATCCATTGCCCAGGGTGCCATCGATGGGATTAAATTTACACATATCTTCCATCCACACCCATACACATAAAATCACTCTAAAAAAATATTATATTTGAAAATACGAAGCGTGAAAAGAAATAATATTTAGCTTGTGAAAAGCAACTTTATACAGTAGGAAAATGAAAATTGATGATGAAAGAAAAAGTTTCTTGGAAACCTCACCCCGGGCCTCAGACTGAGGTTTTGACTAGGACAGAATACGAAATATTGTTTGGGGGAGCGAGAGGTGGAGGGAAGACAGATGCAGGAATCGCATGGCTCCTGCGGCACATTGAAAATCCGAGATATAGAGCTTTGATTATTAGGAAGAATGCTCAAGATTTGAGTGACTGGGTAGATAGAGCCAAGGAGATGTATAAGCCTACAGGGGCGACTTTTGCTTATAAACCGGCGGAAATTACATTTCCCTCAGGAGCGATTTTTAGGAGTGGGCACTTGAAGGATGAGAATGCTTTTGGGAAGTATATTGGTCACGAGTACCAGAGGATGGTAATTGAGGAGTTAACTCAGATTCCTAATGAGCTTCAATATTTAAAATTATTGAGTTCTTGTAGAAGTACGGTAGATGGGATTACACCTCAGATATTTTGTACTAGTAACCCTGGGGATATCGGGCATGCTTGGGTAAAAAGAAGGTTTATTTTACCGATGTTTCCTAACCGGCCTTTTAAGGATAAAATTTCTGGTCGGGAGAGAATTTATGTCCCTTCTAGGGTGACTGATAATTTGACCTTGATGGAGAAGGATCCTAGCTATGTGAAGTACTTAGAATCTTTGCCTGATACTCAGAGGAAAGCTTGGCTGGACGGGAACTGGGATATTGTAGCTGGGCAAATATTTACTGAATGGGACCAAACTAAGCACGTTATCGAGCCGTTTAAAGTCCCTAAGTTTTGGAAAAGATATATTGCAATGGACTGGGGAGTTAATAACCCTACGGCGGTGGGATGGTATACGAGAGACTACGAGGGAAGAACCTATCTTTATCGAGAAAGATATTTCAACGGGACCCAATTTCACAAAAGATACGGTTATCCGTTAACACCGACTAGATTAGCAAAAGTAATTTTGAACATTAACAAACTGAATAAAGAAGATTATGTTTACTGCGTTGCTGACCCTTCGATGTGGAATAAGACGATTAGCGGGACTGGGGGAAGGGGAGTCGAGGGAGAGGGAGAATCGATTGCAGAAACAATGATCTCGGCCGGTCTAAGGATGATTAAAGGGGATAATGACCGGGTGAACGGGCTAGGGAGATACCGGGAGATGTTGAGTATTGCCCCTGACGGAAAACCTTGGTATCAAGTTTTTTCTACTTGTCGGGCGACGATTGAAACAATTCCGTCGTTACCCTACGATATGAAGAAAGTTGGTGGTGCAGAAGCAGGAGAGGATGTCGACACTGATGCTGAAGATCACTGTTATGATCGGGACAGATATTTTTTTATGAGTCGCCCAACTAGTCCCGAGAGAGTAAAAGTTAAAAGAGAATCATTAATTAGAAAATTTTATAGAAAGGCGGTTGCTAATCATGAAGAAAAAGACGAACTTGAAGAAGGCTGGCAAGAATGGCTCAGCTGGTGAATTATTTAAGAAAGAGCAACTAGATAATGCTCTAAGATACGCTGAGGATGTTTTTGAAAGAGCCTGCATGGATTTTTTTCTTTTAGATGAAACTGCAATTCAGATTAAGGATCGTAATACATTGGATCAATTACCAGAACTCTCCCTGGGAGTAACGGTTGCCAATTGGGGAGAAATTCAACAGAGATTATTCCGAACAGCGATGGAGTTTTTAGACAAAGATTGGAAAGAAACAGAGTATGGTTTTGCTTTTGAAAAAGATGGGGTGCCGATTAAGGTTAAAGTGATAAAGAAGCACCGGAGATTCTTCGGGAACCTTAACACAATATTTTACGATTATACTAATTTCTTTATTCCTAATCAATTTGATAAATACAGAAAGATGAGGTACATGGTCCGATGATTGAAATAATTATTATTCTTATTTTAGCAGGGTTGTTGGGTTGGAAGGAATATAGTTCTCGTAAGGAACGGGAAAATTATTTAGATGCTATCCTATCAAAGGACGCGACCGATTTAGCCAATATTAAGATTGCTAAAAAGATCAAGCCGATACCTCCGGATCGTCCCCCTGACTTAATGTCGATCGATGATATGGATGTTGATAGTAGTGAATTTAAGAAAGTGATGGAACATGGCGAAGAAAATTGACAGACTAGAAAAGTTTTCCACATCTGGGACTAAACCAAAAGACATGGGCCAGGTGGTCGAAGAAATGATCAGCATGGTTGATTTCCAGCGCCGTGGTTGGGAAAAACGCTGGTATGATAATAACTTTTTCGATGATGGTTTTCATTTCAGATTCTTATCAAGATCAACGGGGAGAATTGTTGATCTCTCAAAGAAGACTTCTGTTTATACCCCAATGCGAGTTATCCCCAAAGCGTCTAGACAAATTAGGGGGATTGTTAATCTTATCACTCAACCGGATTTTGTTCCCGTTATTTATCCTGATCGGATAGTTAAGTCAAACTATGGCCAAGGGCAGGAACAGCGATACGAGCAAGATTTAAAAGTAGCTAAAGATCGGGCTAAAAAAGTCGGCTATTGGATTTTAGACCAGTGGGATGAGCAGGAGATTCACGACTGGAAAGCGCCTTTTATGGGGCTATTAACTGCTAAGCAAGGGATTAGCTATCTTCAGATTTGGCCAGACGCTAGAAGAGAATTAATCAAAACCCAAGTCTATGATGCTTTTGATATTTATTTAGATGGGACAGTAACAGAGATGAAGGATTCTCCTTTCGTTATTAAGGCCTTCCCAAAACTTATTTCCGAAATAAAGGCTAATCCTAATTTTGATGAGGATCAAGTAAGGAAGATTACCCCCGATAATCGTCACGCTTCAAGTGAAATTAAAGAATCTTATTTAAGTTCTAAATTCGGTAAAGAGACAAAACAAGACTCAGCGGCGACATTGATTCAAAAAGAAGCCTACATCAAAGAGCGACTTAATGGGAAAAATATCGATATTATTAGAAAACAGAAGGATGGAGAAAAGATTTTAAAAGGAAAAGAAGAGGGTGATATAGTCATTCGCCAGGTATTTGCTGGTGGCAATATTTGGCTAAGAGACGTTTATACTGATTTATCTGATTATCCATTCGTTGATTTGAGATTTGAACCAGGTCAGCTTTACCAAATTCCTCTTATTGATCGTTTTAAGTCCAGTAACAAATCCTTAGATTCTGTCATTTCAAGACTGGAAAGATACACTCACACAATGACCTCTGGTAAGTGGCTAGTGAGACGGGGAGAGAATATCAAGCCTTCTAATTTAGCTGGTGGAGAAGTTTTATACTACGATGCTGTTAAACCAGAGCAGATGCAGATGGCCAGTATTCCTGGTCACTTTTTCAATTTTATCACTCTTTTAAATTCATTTATGGAAGAGTATGGAATAACAGTTAGCTCTTTGGGTAAGATTCCAAAAGGAGTCAGAGCACACGCAGCGATTGAATCTTTAAAAGCAGGCGAACATTCTTCTCAGTCGATTGCTGTTAAACAAATGAAAAAGCTGATGAAAAGTGTGGCTTATAAGATGTTAGAAGTGGCCGATGCTTATTTCATGAAACCGAAAGAAGTTGCTTATGAAACTAGAAATGAGCCAATCCATTTTGATGTGATGGGACAACGAGGGATAGATGGACGAAGAGAATTAGAGATAGAAGTGCCAGAAGGAATAATCCCTCTTAAAAAGGACTACAAGATTAGAATTGATGTTCAGGTTGGAGCTGGATTCACGATCGAAGGGAAAAGACAAGCAATGTTGAAACTAGGTGAGTATATGAGAGATTTGGCTAGAGAAGGTTATTTAACTCAGGAAGCAGTTAAAGTAGTTTTACAGCGAATGCTTGAGACCTATGAATTCGGAGCAACCGCTGAATTTATGGAAGCAATGGAAGAAGGTGGCGGACAGATGACAGAAGAACAAATATCTCAAATGAAGGTAGCGCTGGCCGAAGTGAAGAAAGATTTAATGCAGTTTGAAAGCCAGCAAAGAAAGGTAGATTTTGCTGAGGTTCTCAAGGACGTGAGTAGCGCATCTGGCGGAGATCAAGGTGCCCAAGGTGGGTCACGTGAGGTTCAAACTACTAAGACAGTCGAAACTGGCAAAGATGGTAAAAAAACAAAACAAGAAGTAAAAATCATTCAAAAGGAGGAATAATGGCCTGTAAAAAGAAAAGGAAAAAGAAAAAATGAAACTAGCAGCGGTCGAGTATATGTTCATGTTTGACCCAACTAAGACTTGGGCAAGATTGTATCAGTTTGAAACTGAACTTAAGAGTCTCTTGGATGCCCGTGATTTAGAGGGAGTTATTATTGATACAGTGGGGCGTGGTGGTAAAAAGATTGTTTACATTAAACCTAAAGATAAACTTGATAAACCAGCCGAGGTATCAGATGGGACTTCTGTCAAGGAAAGGTTTAAACAGGTGGCCCCAGTTGTGAAAAAGAAAGTAATGAAACGAGACAAAGTCAAAGATATACCAGTTAGAAGAAAAAAACAGAAGAAGTTGTCTTTTAGAAAAGGGAAGAAATTTAAGACTAGCGTTCGTTTTAAAAAGTAATATGGCAGACCAAAACGCCAGGCAAGATGAAAACCAAAGATCTGCTTTAATCGCTCATACAGGGACAGCAGGCACGGCAGAAACTGTTAGAGTTACGGCCGATGCGGCTGGGAATTTGGGGGTTAATGTTGTCAGTG
The DNA here is from genome assembly GCA_024206195.1 of bacterium. The sequence continues at coordinate 5,831 of JAAGZO010000310.1, forward strand.
GTGAGATTGTGGCTTCTTTAGGAACCGTTAAAGTACTTGAAACTGGGACAATAAAAGAAGTCACCACAGTTAACGAGATCACTAATATCGCTGGAGGAACGGTAGTAACTACGATCGGAGATATAAGTGGCGGGACGATCGATTTAATTACTGAAATTTCTAACATCGCTGGGGGAACGATTGAGACCACTATTGGGGATATTTCCGGTGGGACAATAGACCTAATTTCAGCAATAGCAGCCGGGACACTTAATACATTAGGTACAGTTGGAGTAGTGAATGATGGAAGTGTGGCTGTCACTGATTTAGTAGATCTCCCAGGAGGGACAGTAGATTTAGTTACTACTGTATCTAGTGTCACGGATGTCGCAGATGTCAGTAATTTAACAACTGGAACCCTAGCGACATTGGGGACTCTAGGTGTTCTTAATGACGGCACTGTCGAAATAAATGAAGGAACGTTGAGTGATGTAACAGTAACTAGCGTTATTCCTGGTACTGGGGCAACTAATCTAGGTAAAGGCGAAGATGATGCCCATACGTCTGGTGACGTGGGAGTAATGATGTTGGGTGTTAGAAATGATACGCCTGGTACTTTATCTAACGCTGATGGTGACTACACTCCACTAACGCTTTGTGATGAAGGCGGCCTCTACATTTCCACTACTGAAAAAGGAAAAACAGCAGCTAATTATGAATGCCACTTATTCACTACTGCCGGAGTTGTTTTAGATGCAAGACCGGCGACTAACATCATCGCAGATAATGGCGAATGGGGTGCTTTCCAAATGACCCAATATGGGGAAATGAGGGTTAAGCACGAAGATGCGATTTCAGTCAATGACGTTCCTGGTGGAACGGTGGACTTAGTTACCTCAGTAACAGAAGTCGCTAATCTAGCTGATGGCACTGTCGCAGAGGTAACTAGTGTCACTGAAGTAGCAAATCTAGCCAAAGGAACAATCACTGTAATAGACGAGATCACGAATATTGCCGGAGGTACAGTAGTTACGACCATTGGTGATATTAGCGGTGGAACTATCGACTTAATCACCTCAGTTACTGAAATTGCCAATATAGCAGGGGGAACAGTAACGACCAATATGGGTGATCTAACCGGGGGGACGATTGACATTATCACAGACGGGACACTATCTGAGGTAACTAGTATTGGGGAGATTACAAACATCGCTGGTGGGACGGTTACTACTAATATGGGCGACCTCACTGGCGGTACAATCGATATTATTACCGATGGTACCCTATCCGAAATAACGAGCGTGACCGAGGTAGCCAACTTAGCTAAGGGCACAATTACTGTTATCGATGAAATTACCAATATAGCGGGCGGGACTGTTGTAACCACCATGGGAGATTTAACAGGGGGTACAATAGATATTCTCACAGATGGGACACTCTCAGAAGTATCAGAGGTTAGCAACCTAGCCGATGGAACAATAGCGGAAGTGACTAGTGTCGCAGATGTAGCAGGCGTATCCGAAGGTACTTTAAGCGATGTCACAATTACCGCTTACCCAGATCTATCGGGTGGGACTGTTGACCTAGTAACAGCTGTTACTACTGTAACTAGCGTTTCTAATCTGGTTAAGGGGACTATCACCAAAATTGATGAGATTACTAACATCGCAGGCGGTACAGTCGTGACTACTATGGCTGATTTACCAGGAGGAACCATAGATTTAATAACAGCCCTTACAGAAGTGTCTAATATAGCAGACGGTTCGGTTGCGATTTCAGCTTTCGATGTTGACTTGCCAGGCGGCACAATCGATCTGGTAACCGCTGTAACTACGGTAACAGACGTAACTGATGTATCAAACCTTACAAAGGGAACAATTACCGCAGTTGAGGCTTTGCCTGATCTTCCAGGCGGTACAGTTGACCTTATCACCTCAGTAGCTGATGTAGCAGGAGTAAGTGAAGGCACGCTCTCAGATGTAACTATTACTGGCTATCCAGACTTGTCGGGTGGTACTGTTGATCTGGTCACGTCTGTTACTGAGGTAGTTAATGTAGCAGGAGGAACAGTTCAGGTGGATTCTTCTCCAGTAACAACTGTTTCTACATTCGGTACTTTAGCAGATTCAGCTGGGGCAGAGTTTGGAACAATGTCTGCAGCGGCTGGAGCAGGGACTTCTCACGTAGTATCCGGTTTATCGATAGTAGTTCACTCTGGGACAGTAGATTGTTATGTAGGATTCGGTTCTGCTCTTATCGGTGGTAGCGTATTGGCAAGAGGTGCATTCCCTCCAGGTGGGGGTATTGCCAGGAGCTACAGTATTCCTATAAAAAGTGGTACTAACTCCGAGATAATCTATAAGAATGGTGGTGCTGGTACTGTTACCTATACAATTGATTACTGGAAAGAATAATGAAATGGTTTCTTCGTTCAAAACTAGCGAAGTGGTTCTTCTATAAGTATTTTGATATTCCTAAAGATAAGGATGTTTTTGATGTTAAAAGAAATGGTATTTATTATTGGAAGAATAAGAAAAAGGGAATTGTTTCAGTACAATTCGGCAGTAGGAAAGTTTCTAGTCACTATGTAATAAGGAATTTAAAACTCACGCTTTATCTTCTTGCTTTTTTAAAATCGCCAAAGCTTTTATTTCCTTTATTTATTGGGGATGTAGAGACTTTTACCTCAGATGATACTTGGACAGTTCCTGCCGGTGTAACATCGGTTGATGTTGAGTGCTGGGCTGGTGGTGGTGCTGGTGGTGGTTCAAGGAGTGCATCCGGAAATAGTGGACATGGCGGTGGTGGCGGAGCTTATTCTGAAACAATAGGCATTTCTGTTACACCCGAAGATGAAATTACAATAACAGTAGGAACGGGTGGGACAGGAGTATCGGAGGCCGCTGGTGGGGCCGGTGGCGACTCCGGATTTGATGATGATTCTGAAGTTTTAGCTAAGGGTGGTCGTGGTGGTGGTAGAGACGACGGTTCTTCTGGTTCTGGTGGCTCTTCTGGTTCTGG
>JAAGZO010000311.1 GCA_024206195.1 bacterium
CGGGCATAAAAGATTTTTCTGGCCTCAATGCGGCATACTCTAACTAAAGCATTCTCAAGCGTGATCACAAGATCTGTAAGCGGCAAGGAATCAACGATAATTGGCAACATGCCCTTGCAGTGTCAGTAAAGGCAGACGCTAAAAATAGTGATGGCAATCTGGACGGAATTGAGTTGCTGGGTGTCGGCGTTGGCATCGGCGAGATTATCTCCCTCGCTTATCCCTATTATTCTAGATAAATGGAGCAAACGTACTATAAACTTCTCAAGCAGAATAATCTAAACAAACAGACAAAACACGGAATTTCTCCTAATCATTCCAAGTGCAAACCTTAACGGCTAAAGCAAAATTACCTATCAAGCCTTCAAAACAAATTCAAAGCTATTGTAAGCAACAGTCCTAATGGATTATTCTTACGCTCCCTTTTGAAATGTCGAGCCTGATTCTCTTGTGCCTAAGTGTCATTTCCTATGCAAATATGCTCAGTCCTACAGATGGAAACCTTCCTGAAGATCTTAAAGAACATTAGCTAAATTTAATTGTTTTCCAGCCAATCAACTACGATACCATTCTCAGGTTCCTGTGCGAGAATTTCATCGAGATGACTGACTACCAGTGACAAACCTTTTAGTAACTAGTTCCTGTTATGAACACAATTATCTCTTATTACCCTAACCATATTTGATTGTACTCTCTCAGCCTGAAATGTTCATAAATAAATTTTTCCA
>JAAGZO010000312.1 GCA_024206195.1 bacterium
CTCCCGATGAATTTTCAAAAAATTGCCGGACATACAAGGTTTTGTGTGAAATCTGTAGAGAAGAACGCGCTGATTACGATGCAATCAAAAAAAATTGCGTAACTCTCGGTTAATTCTACGAAAAACGGCAGCGAAGTTTCATTTTTCTGTTACAGTACACGTTGCTGAGTATGGTGCAGGCCGGTAAACATTTGCCGAAATGCGCACGCGTTTCTCCGAAACTTGCACGCATTGATTTTTTTTTTTTTTAAAGAACAATCGTTTATTAGTTATTATCCGTCAATCCTACAGACTTATCACTTTAACCTAATTCTACACCTATTCTAGGAAACAGATTCAGAAGGACACACTCAAAGTTCAACAACTGAAAGCATGTGCTCAATTATAGGTGATCAAGAAAGAAAATATATCGCAAAATTTGCAAGACAATCTTCAGACAAAATTATGCATCAAAGTTAATGAGCAAATATCCTAGTAGGTATGTAATGCATTGTCAATGTTACTGTTTTCGTATAGTTTTATAAGTTTGCATTTGAAAACCAAAATAGAAAAATTGTCAGGATTTTCGGTAACCCCAAAAAACCTGACAGTTTCATTAAGGTTTTCAGTATTTCCCAAAGTTTTCAATAAGTTTGAATTTGAAAACCAAAATAGAGATTTGTCAGGATTTTCGGTGACCAACTGAGCACTAAGGTTCTGTCTTGTCCACTCATTCTCATCTTCATCATCATCTTTGACAGTGTTCAACAACTGTTGCTCACATGCGTCAAGCTCATTCTGCTCTGTGTTCAGTTGAGTCACTTCGTCTCTCTCTTCCGCTATCTGCTTCTCTAAATACTCCTGTAAGATGCCTCCAATGCAGTGGAGGTTGTTGTTGGTTATGTGCGGATCCGATCTCGACTACTGTAGAGAGAACCATGAAACAAGTGTATAATTTTATGTTTTCTTGTAATACAGTAAGTACAAAAAGGATAGCAGGGTATGAATTGTAATAAGTGTTCACAGAGATATGAATAAACGTCTAGGTTCACCAATATGGTGTGGCAATACCCAGATAACCAAAGAGCACAAGGTGAAGATTACACAGATAGGTACAGTATGCCACAGAGTTCAGACATCGTCGACTTCGTTGGTAGAGTGTGCACATCCTAATCTGAGTTTTCTGAGAGCCATCCGCTTATATAGGCGGCCTAATCTCTGGTTTTCCCAGACGGGCAAAAACAGAGAAAAACTGTGTGTCATAGAAAAACGGGACAAAGAAGCAGAGTACTCGTACCGACTGAGAAGAGAACCAGCCGTTTGGCGCCTCTTGAGAGACGGGGGAGAGCGCCAGATAAGAGACAGCCGGTTCTCTCCTGGGAACTTAACAGAACAAACACAGTGTAAGGTTACTGTAACAGGAGTTACCGTATAGAGTATACACAGTGTCAACCTAGAGAGTACTGTACCCCTAGCCTCCGCCTATACAGTATATTCTAAGACTACCGTAGCATCTTACTCCCTATCTACTTACAGTACACCAATAGATGAGATTACCGTAGTATACCTACTTACAGTTTCCTAACAGAGAAAACCGCATCAAAATCCTACCAAAGCTATACAGCAGAGAAACAAAAGCTTAAAAATTTATGAGAAAAATGTGTGCTTCTTACTCCTCTGGGCTTGAGAAGTTTCGTCCCAAAACGAGGAGAATCCATTGCAGTGTAGAGTTAGAGTTC
>JAAGZO010000313.1 GCA_024206195.1 bacterium
ATAAGCTTATCTCTATATGGTCTTCTTAGTCTTCTGCAATCACTTCTTACCTGTCATTATCGTAAAATAGATCGGTTTTCTTAAAGATGTCGGAGAAATCATCTGGATGCAAGGCGTCCATAGTTTTCTGCCTTTCTGAATCATTTTTTATAATGTTAGACATTTCTTCATTAGATAGGTTCTAAAATTATAAAAGTAAAGTACAATGTTAATCTCAGTCTCTGCTACTTCATCAGTGTTATTTCTGTTTCCTTCCCCACTTTCACCTACCTGGTTTTGGTTGGTATTTGTATTGTTGGAGTTATTTTGAGTAGTTGTGTTATCGTTTGCACTTGTATTTGAAACTGTGCTGCTGATTCTTGCTAAAATATAATTAGCTATTTGCTATAACTTACACATATCAACATTAAATAAGCCTCCGTTACTCACTTGTCTATTTACTGATCTTGATTTGGGTGCGTCTGTAGATTTATTACTCTCTTGTCTAGTAGGCGGCTCAGGCTCCCTCATAATGTTATTCATTAGGCCTCCTAATCCTCCTGGCTGACTTAGCATACTACTCATCATATTCCCCACTAATCCTCCAAGCCCACCACCACCTCCTCCTTGTTTTCCTCCACTACCACTACCTTGTTTACCAGATTCTCCACCTCCTTTATTAGGGTTAAGCATTTGGTCAACCATACCCATCATGTTTTGTAGGTTGTCTGGTTGCATCATAGTGCTCATTATATCTTGCAGAGGTTTTCTTGGTCTGTTTTGCTCGGTTATAATCTCTGTGATTTTACCTTCTCCAGGCGCGTTTCCTGTTTCCAATCGCTTAAGAAAAGGAACAAGAGGAGGAGTAGTTGTTAATAAATCATGG
>JAAGZO010000314.1 GCA_024206195.1 bacterium
TTTAATGCTATACCCAACTCTTGAGCTAAAGCAGATACATACAATTTTTTGCAGCAAAAACAAAATTATTAGAGGCCTTATCAGCAGGAGCAATAACAAAGTCACTGGTAAGCTTAGTATAATATTCACAAGACTTGGAAGATGGTAAGTATGATAATGGTTTCTGTACAGTACTATGTTGTGGTAATAGTACTGGTTATGGTACTGTATTGGTAGTATTATTAGTGTTTGTACATTGATAGTAGTCTAATAATTGTACAGTATTGGTGGTATTGTGATGTGAATAGTATTGGTGGTGCTATTGGGAAGATTGTATACTGTACATAGGGATCATATATGACATGCAAATATGTTGGTAATGAGGCGCTTAGTGGAACTGTAATCCAGTGGCATGATCTCGAGAGACGAGGTTCATTGTACACTCGGATCACCGCCGTGAGCTGCCTTGTTTAAGGAGCTCTGAAGAAGTAAAGAACCGCCTCGCCTGTTTGTTCTTCTACATCGCAGCACCGCATCTCTTTCCTAACCTAACCTTCCTGTAGTCGTTTTGCTCAGGTACTAACTTTACAATATTGGGGGCTTGGCCTAAACACGGTTACTTTCTGTGTAAGTAAATTCGGGACCTCTCTTCTAATATAATTCTGTATTCCAAATTTGGGCTTCTTGTTTTCTTTCAAAATTTATTTCCCCAGGTGTGCCATTGGAATATGCTCTTTCTTTGTGGGGGGTGGACTCTTTCTGGTGTGCGAGTAGTCTGGCCCATTTAAATTTGGGTCGTGAAGGACGAAA
>JAAGZO010000315.1 GCA_024206195.1 bacterium
CGTTTGTGTTCATGTTATTACGATCTGATCGCACTTCGCAATTGATTAGCAGTCAAACCAAAGCAAACCAGATAATCTGGAATTCTGGTAGACATCCAGGTCAAGGACTTAAGCTTCTGCTTTTGTGAAACTAAGGTCCATAAGGGGTGCTCTATTCAGTCTTGCCTGATTTCCGGTTCTCCGTTAAGATTCACTATGTTTGGGTTCGTCCAAGAAACGCAAATCCTAACAAAGCAAGGAATGAGTTCAGTTTTACATTCCACCAACAAACGGATTGTTTTGTCACATCGACCGCCAGTTTGCAATCTATCCAACAATCATATTGCTGCTTTGATTACGTGAAAGATGAGCAATCCTCACAAGACTTATGGACCGTTTTTGTAACTGCTAAATGGAAGTTCTTATCCAGTCTGATTGCAAAATATTTTTCTGAGAACGTCCGAGATAAGGTGTCCCCTCCCAAAAAGATGGTTATCAGTTATGGACAGATTAATAGCGTCTATTTGTCTTTATTGATTGATCAAATTCTGGGAGTGCTTGTTCTGTTAAATGAAGTACTCTGGAAATTGACATGTCACAGGCTACGAGATGTCAATCAAAATTTGGAAATGCCTGTCCGGTACAAGATCATAAAAGGAGGCGCTATTAAGCAGGTATGTACACAATATACTAGCACTGCACGTTTAGTACCCATTTTTCAGACCTGAACA
>JAAGZO010000316.1 GCA_024206195.1 bacterium
AGACGTCGAATTACTTTTCAGTTTGGCCAAAGAATTGTTGACCCAACTGAACGAAAAGCTTATCGAAAAATTCCTCTAGTCACTGAAGAAGATCAGCGACAATTCAGAGAATAAGACCATCTACCTACTCCACGACCAACAATGGAGTTCAGAAGATCTACTGTATCTGGGTGTAGTTCTGCTAGATCCGGGTCTAATGAAAGAAATATCAGTCAAGAAAGACAACCTTATTCCAAATTGCCATTATCTCAAAAACCCATTCAATCAGTCAGTTCTGGATCCGAAAGGCATCCAGAATCTAAAATTGTTCAAACTATCGTCAAGACTACTGACAATCAACAAATTATTAAAGAGAAGATTTACACTATGATTCTTAAAGGTCAACCTTTTTCTTATGAAGATGTTAGTCCTGGAGTTAGCATAACTCAGGATCCGCAAGGAAATATTACTCTTAAAGAAACCCGGTTGCGAATCGTTGATCAACAACAACAACCCATTGGAGAAGAAGATGCTGGATCGAATGACGGAAATTGCAGTCAACCGACAAGATGAGGACGATTCTCCAGTGTCCACTCGCGGCTAGGACAGAGACAATCGCATCTGTGGGGAGAAGAAAGAAACAAGCAAGATGATGTTCAAGACCAAGACGAAGATGAGATGTATGCTTTTGAGTTTGTTTATACTGTGTAATTAGTTTGTTGGACTTGATGGTCAGACTTGTCCATCCCACCTTTGGAAGCCTCCTCAGCTATCACTTTAGTGTAAAGCTGGGGACCAGCTTTCATTGGTAAGAGGGATGCTAGATAATCAGTCCGATATCCAGTGTA
>JAAGZO010000317.1 GCA_024206195.1 bacterium
TGAGATAATTCAGGCAATGAGAAACTTCATTAATCAAAAGGAGTTGAAGATCGGATTCGACCAGCCACGGTTGAGAAAGATAGTCAATTACATAAGAACAAACGCCTTGTTGCCGCTGATAGCAACCTCAAATGGCTATTATGTAAGCGAAGACACGGATGAGATAAAGAAGCAGGTCGAGAGCCTGGAACAGCGATCACGCCAGATTCAAAGAAGTGCAGACGGGTTGAAGAAGTATTTGAGTTAACTTAAATTGAAATAAAATGGAATTAAGAGATTTAGAAAATTTTTACTTACTTCTTTCAGAAAAGGGAGTATTAATAGATAAGGAAAAAGGAACTGACAACGCTGTTTATTGGGCTAATAAATTTTATGAAACTCTGCCCAAAGGAGAAGTTTCGAGCGTTAGCGAAAACGAGCAGACAAAAGAAGTTTGTCCTGTTCATAAAACGAAACTGTATAAGCATCCGAATGGGAATGCGTATTGCTCACTTTGTGACTATGTTGTCAAATGGACAAACTGATTGGCTGCGTCCCTCTTCGGGCGTTTTCGTTAACAGCTCGGAGTGTATGCGAAGTGGAATGAAGGGATGCGAAGCAGACTGAAAATTTCAATTCGTATCATTCGATTTCGTATACACTCAGTTGCACATAGTGACGTATCGAACTTAAATAACTTATTTAAATAACTAAAACAGAAAAATTATGTTACAAACATGGAGAAGATGGTGTTTATTTCTTGGACTTATGTTTCATATTGCTCCTCAGTATGAGTTTGTTGATTTGGAATATTATGTAGCTATTATTCTTATCGGCTTTGGATGCAATTTATTTAATCAGGAATAATTTTTCTATCGAATGAACTCCGAGCTGTTGCACACAATAGGGGGATGCAGTGACACGTAGTGTCGCAGACCCCGTGCCGTTCGATACGGCATTGTGTGCAACGCTCACCGTGTAAAGCGTAGTGTGGCGCATGAATAAGTAAATAGATTTATAATAACTAAAATAAAAATTATGGGTTACGGAGGAATTACATTTAGAGACCAGATTAACAATAACAAGAAAAAGATAGTTGAATACTTAAAGGAGAATGGGGAGCAGTACACTTCCGATATTACTCGAAGATATAATGGACAAAAAGAGCAGGCAGCCGTCAGGAAGGCTCTCAATGAATTAAGAAAAGAGGGTATTATTACAACAGACGATAAGGTTCGTATATGGAGAGGCAAAAGGTGGTGGATTTGTTAATTTTTATCCTAAATTATGTGTGAACGAATCGAAAAGAAAGCCACACGAAGAGCTTTTAATGCGCCACACTACGCTTTGCACATTGTTAGGGCTTGTTGCCCTGACTTACAGATGAACTAAATTAGAATTAGCCTTACGTTTTTCGTGGCGTATTAAACGGTGAGCGTTAGGGTTAATTGAAGAAAATTAAAAACAGAAAAATTATGAAAACAAGATTTATGGAAAGATACACAAGGGCAGAATTACAAATTGATAAAAGTGCTTTTGATGAACTCAGAGTTGGTGATTACATTAGTTTTAAAAACAAACAATATAGAGTTGATTATAGGGAATTTAATTATGATGAAAAAGTGCGTATTGCTTATGTTACCGAATTACAATAATTTTTATGAATTTTCTGTCCCGAAGGGCAATTAGCCCTAACGGGCTCGGATGTATAGTGAGTGAATAGCGAAAGTGTTTTGTCGTTCATTTATAAACATCAAAATAGTTTGATTACCAAATTTAGCAGAATATGATAAACAAAGTAAATACCAAAACACAAAAAGCTATGAGCCACTATCATTTGGTTCATTCACTATACATCGTGTTAGTCGCTGTGGCGCACAATTATTAACTTAAAACAAATATTATGAAAACTAAACGAGACGAATTAATTGAATTTTCTAAGTACTTATGTGAACATTTTAGCACACTTGACGGAAAGACTCACGTTGATTATGTCAATGACTACTTAGAAATTAATTCTGAACCTAATGAATCCGAGCCCGTTACTCGCAATGAAGAGCAAAAAGAAGTTTGTGTTCATCCAGATAGAGGTATCCTAAGAGTAAATGGTAGGTGGTATTGTAGCAAGTGTTACTCCTATGTATACAGATAAAAACTGATTTGCTCTGTGCGCCCTGTGCGCCATTGCGAGTAACGCTCACCGTGTAAAGCGTAGTGTGGCGGATTAAAATAAAGTAAATACTATTAATTAACTAAAATAAAAATTATGAAATTAGAAAAAGTAACCAAAGCGTACAGTAAAGACAATGTTGAATTATTACTACATATTCAGCAATGGTTGGCAAAAGGCTATAAAATGAGCAAACTTGTTTATGAAAACAATCAGTTTAAAGATAAGCCTATCTATGCTGAATTTGAATTGTGGAAATAATTTTTATCTAAACTAAGCGTGTAGACGAATCGAAAAGAAAGCCACACGAAGAGCTTTTAATACGCCACATTCGCTTTGCACATTGTTAGGGCTTGTTGCCCTGACTTAACAGATAAGTTACTTTGATTAATCCCAACGTCTTTCGTGGCGTATTAAACGGTGAGCGTTAGGGCTAATTGAAGAATTTAAAAACATTTTAAAATTATAACAATGAAAGAACTACTTAAAGTCATTGACGAGTATAGAAAATATTACAATATAGTCATACAGATGTATAATAGGGATGTCAATATTTATGTAAATAGACCAGACGATGACTCTGAATTATTTTCTATAGGAGGATATTCTGAAATAAGGGATGCTCTTAAAGAGGCTGTGGATATGCTGAAAAGGATATGCCCTTTATAATTTTTAAATGGCAATTCTGTCCCGAAGGGCAATTAGCCCTAACGCTCGAAACGTATGAGCCGTTGCGAAGCAACAAGAGGCTCATTCGACTTTGGGCAATGGCTTATGCGTTTTGTTAGCGAATGCGCCCGAACTGATTATTAACTTAAATTGAAATAAAATGGAAAAAAGTTTAAAGGATTTTTACGAATTTTGTGACCAAAACGCACCAATATTAGATTTCAGTATTATATCTGACTGGTTCAGTAAGTATAATAAATCATTTAAACAGCCCAGAGTTGAAGTTTCGAGCGTTAGCGAAAACGAGGTAAAAAAGAAGCCTTGTTCTTTTATTGAATGCTCCATTCATAACAATCCTTCTATTAACGGGTGTGAAGATTGTGACGACTATTTTACAAACTAAAAGGCGTTTTTGCCGTCCCGAAATATAAATAGAAAATAAAAATTATGAAATTAACACGCATAGAATTAATTGAAATATTAGAAATGTATAATAAATTCCTAATGGAGTGTGGATATTTAGATGACGATTGTTGGTGTGAAAATCCTTCTGCTATTGATAGATTTCTAAATGAAAATAATTCGAGATTAATAAGTCGCCCGTCAGATAGACGTAGTTAGTTCGGGCGTTTTCGCTAACTAATAGTAAACACAATTAATTAAAACCACTATAAACATTGCTAATCTAAAAACATTATGACAGATTTAACCTTAACCTATGTCACGGAATTAAGAAACAAACCGACCATTAATTCCGAGCGAACAATAGAGTCTTATACATCTGCTTTAAAAAAGTTCATGAGTGAAAATTCTCGTGCTTACAGGATGTCTAAGGCGGAATTAAAAACGTACTTGGCTGGTATTAGATCAACTTACTCTGATAGCTACTATAATATATTAGGCTCTGCTATGAAGGTGCTATACAATGATGTCTATAAACAGCCTAATAAAATGACCTGGTTTCGTGCCTTGAAGTCAAGAAAGAAATTTGTTGATATTATCAAACAATCCGAGTTTGAGCAAATGATGAGAAATGCAAGCAATATAAAGCATAAGCTAATTATCATACTGCTGTACTCTACTGGAGTTCGATTGTCCGAACTGTTAGATATTAAGCTTTCTGATATAGACACGGATAACGATAGAATATTCATAAGATCAGTTAAGGGTGGAAAAAACAGACACGTACAGCTACACGAACTAACAAAGAGGTATTTATTAGCGTATCTGAAGGAATGGGATCCTGTGAATTATTTACTAAATGGTCAATTTAGTGAAAGATACTCACCTGGAAGCGTACAGGCTATAATAAAAAGAGCTTCTAATGGCAAACACAACCCACATAAATTCAGGCATACATACCTTTCAAACGTCATTGAGAAAGTAGATGTTTTTGCAGCCAAAGAACTTGCTGGTCATTCCGCACTTTCTTCAACTTTGTTTTATAGTCACATACCATTAGACAGATTACAAACGATGTATAATCCACTGGATGCTGTCGCTGTTTAAAAATAGATTTGCAAATTAAATATAATATATGTACATTGCACTATAAAATAACAGTATGGCAAGAGAGACTATAACAGTAACAATAGAGGGAAAAGTCATAACAGACGGGAAGGAACAAGCAAAGGCTGAAGTGAGAAGCTTTTCCAATTATTTAGAATGGCTTATAATTAGAGATAAACAAAGAATAGAACATAAAAAATGAGTGCAGTAACGCTTCATAGAATCAGACTCTTTACAACTGATGTCAGTAGAAGCTTAAGGTGTGTAAGATATGAATGCAACGAGGAGAGGAAATTTGAAAACGAGGGGGAGTACATGAGTTTCGTTAAGGGGCTTAAAGCAATGTACAGAGGGAAACTCGATGTTGTAACACACACAAGCAGACGAAGATCAGGAAAGCACCGATAGTGCCTTTCGGGAGTCATTTTGAATGTTGCAAAAACACAACATAACGGGGATAATACGTTAAAAATGAAAAAAAAGACAAAGCAAAAAAGGATCTATTTATCGGGAAAAATAACAGGATTACGATACGAAGATGCGAAGGTATTATTTGAACAGGCAGAGAAAGAGCTTATAAAAAAAGAATGGACTCAAGCAAGTATAGTAAACCCGATGAAGATTCAGTTCTGTATAGACTGTAAAAGCTGGGAACAGATCATGGTCGAGGACATAAAGCACTTATTATTCTGTGATTCTATTTACATGCTGAGAAATTGGGGTTCATCGAGAGGGGCCAGAATTGAGTACGCCATTGCAAAAGAAATGAAGAAAACGATAATATTTCAAGACTGAAACTTGTTTATATCATTGAAAATCACTATTTTTACAACCAATCCAAGCACTATGAAACAAACAAACAAAGAAGTAACGATTAAAGCACCAGACGGATTTGAGATAGACCTTGAGAACTCCGATCTAAAACAGGGCATTGTTAAATTCAAGCCTGTTCCGAGCATTTCAACCTATGAGGATGTAGCTAAAGAACTGATGTATAAAAAACAATGCTATTACCTAACATCTCACGGCAACATATCAGGGGTAACACAAGCAGGGCAAAAGAGTTGTTTAACGCCTAATTGTGCTACTAACTACCAGCAATTAGAGGCTATATCGGCACTAAATAAGCTGGTTAATGTGGCTAATTATCTTAATGAGGACTGGGTGGCAGACGGCGAAGGGTGTGAACTGTGTCTTAGTTTACGTAGTGACGGAATAGACATTAACTCCACTATGGGTCATTTAAATTTAGGGACCGTACAGTTCAAATCATATGCAACCGCCCAAAAAGCCATAGACATAATGGGTGATGAGTTACACAAGATACTAAAACTACAGGGATAGCCCAACTCAACATGAATATACCACTCACTAAGGGCCGCGTTGCGATAGTCGACAAGAAAGACTATGATAGATGTATGCAGTTCAAGTGGCATTCAGACATTCACACAAGAGTAGTATATGGCAGATCAAGAATGAACGGCAAGAAAGTAAGACTGCACAGGTTTATACTTGGGTTGACGGATCCTAAGATAATAACCGATCACATAGACGGCAACGGACTAAACAACCGCAGGTCAAATCTACGTGTTTGTAGTATGTCGCAAAACAACGCAGGAAAGAGGAATGGATATGAGAAAGCGACCAGCAAATACAAGGGTGTGTATTGGAATAAGGGAAAAAAGAAATGGCACACAGCAGTCACTTTTCACTATAAGAGAAAGCATGTAGGCTATTACGATAGTGAGATAAAAGCGGCAGAGGCTTACAACAAAGAGGTTCTTATTATTTGGGGTGAATTTGCTGTATTGAATAAGATTTAACCAATAAATGAGAATGATATGGACACAAAGCAAAAATATGTAAGACTTAAAGAATATGATTCAATAATCATATTTCCATGTATAATAGAACATTCAACATTCAGAAATAAGAATCCTATATCAGCAGGATTTTGTTATGTAAAACAGGACAGAATAGATTGCTTCGGTAGAAGTGTGTCACTTAATTTAGATTCAACCAAAGAAGATACCTTTATGGCAACCAAGCAGATATTTGGATATGATGCCGCAGAAAATCTAACCCCCAATAACTAAAACAGAAGATATGAACTGGATAAGCGTAAAAGATAAATTACCAGATAAATATGGAACTTATTGGGTGTACCGTCAAAAATGCAATAAACAACACGCAAGAGTCTGGAATGGAACATGGTGGGCTTACGATGGAAATGAAATAACACACTGGGCGTATTTCCCAGAACCACCAGAATTGATAAAGTAATATATTTTTTGTACCTTTGTAAAGAAACAATTCAATTACAATTCAATGGGAAAAGAAGAAAACTTCGGGGATAAGGCCAGTACCAACGGGTTAAAACAAAATCCTCAGAACATCAACAAGAAAGGTCGCCCATTGAAGATATACACAATACTTCAAAAGCTTGGCTATGGTGCAGACGACACAAAGGCCGCATTCGGTGAATTAGCGTATTACACAGTTGAGCAGTTAGACGAGGTTATTGAAAAGCCCGACACTCCAGCTATCGTGGTTATTGTAGCAAAGGCATTTAAGAACGCTATGAATGACGGAACGTGGTACAAGGTAAGAGAGATCATTGAGCATACTATCGGCAAACCAAAGCAAGAAGTAGATCAAAACGTCAAATACGAGGAGCCGTTAATCATAAACTGGTCTAAGAAAAAAGACAAAAAGAAGTAAGAATAAGCAATATCATACGAGTAAAACACCAAACCAATCAATATGAAATATATTATAAATAGAGCAAGTGAAATGATGTTTGCTAAAACGCCTCCATGTGAATGTGCGTACTTAGATAAACACCTAAACATACAAGTATTGTATGTGAGCGAATCCAAGTACAATAACAGGAAGCACGTAAAAGTTAAATGGAGAGATGTCGGAACTAATCATACTGAAACAATAAACCAAGAAGGGAGAACTGTAATAACAAGACGGCTCCCAGATATAGAAGAATATACAATAGATATAAATAATCTGCATGAATTAAACGACCTTGCAAGAGAAGAAGGTGATATTATTATAAGTAATTCATCAAAATATAAAGAATCTCCAACAATAACAATATATGATGATTACATTGAGTAATGGAAATAACCCCCACCGATAAGCAAATAGAAGCTCACGAATTAGTATTAGAGAATGACATCGTTGTATTCGGAGGTGCAATCCGCGGGGGAAAAAGTCTTTGGGGCTTCTTAGAGTTGTTTTCATTGAGTATGGAGTTCCCTAATTCTCGTTGGGTAATAATCCGCAAAACATTAATGGACATCAAGCGAACCACCTTAGTAAGCTGGGGTGAGTTCTCCAGTATGGGTGCTGGTAGATATGTAAAGAATTTCAAACAAGACACAATGACCGTTACATTCAATAATGGCAGTCAGATAATATTCATGGGCGAGGACTATGAAAAGGATAAAGAGCTTTACAGATTCAGGGGATTAGAGGTTAACGGTGGATTACTTGAGGAGATGAACGAACTGCGAAAAGCAACCTATGTCAAGGTTATTGAGAGGTCTGGTTCGTGGATGCACTCTCCAGGCTGTCCGTCTAAGATACTCGGTACTTGTAATCCTTCTAAGAATTGGGTTAAAGACGAGATACACGACCCGTGGAAACTCGGAACACTACCAGAGGGCATTGCTTACATTCCTGCAACAATACACGACAATCCTTATGTATCGGATGAGTACAAAGAGAATCTGAAGAGACTACCAGCTTATGAGTATAAAGTATTCGTTGAGGGTGATTGGGATTTACAGCTAAGAACAGGCAATGAGTTCTGGAAAGACTTTAGTATAGATCAGCACGTTTGCGATGTAAGAATCAATTTAAAGCTTCCTCTTCATGTGAGCATTGATGAGAACGTACTGCCATACATAGCGGTTAGCTTCTGGCAGAAACAAGACGAGGATATATGTCAGATACATGAGATACCATGCAGGGATCCACACAACACAGCAACGAAGTCAGCAGACAAGATAACAGATTACTTGAGAATGGTGGGATTTCAAGACGTTCTTTACGTTCACGGTGATTCAACATCGAAAAAAAGCAACACGATAGATGATGAAAAGCGTAACTTCTTTGAGAAGATAATCGACAGGCTGAACGAGAACGCTGTGATAGCTAAAGACAGGGTAAGCAGATCGAATCCGTCTGTTTCATTATCTCGTGAGTTCATCAACTTGACTTATGCTGGTGTTACTGACTTCAAGATAAAGATTTCAGAGGGCTGTAAAGAGAGTATAAACGACTATCAGAACGTCAAGGAGTCAGAAGACGGCACAATGGACAAGAAGCGAAAGAAACACGAGAACGGGCTATCCTACGAGGAGTATGGACACTTCTCGGACATCAAGCGATACGTAATTGTTGATTTGATGGCAAGTGAGTTCGGCAGATTCACAGGAGCAGGGCAAATGCACGAGTACGTTGTCGGCACATACAGAAAACACAGATAGTTATTTAGAATCATTATAAATAAGCATAGATATTTGTAAAGTATAACAATAAGCATTATCTTTCGACACAAATAACATAACCAATCGCTATGGAACAACTTATTAAGGTAATAGAAACAGTTTACTTCAGTGAAACAAATACAATAGGTTTCATCTTAGAGAACGGACAGACCAGGATTGCTCACTTTGGATTAATCCCTATGACCAGAGATAAATTTGAGAATGATTCTAAAACTAAAAAATGCAAACAAGAATATAAAGATCGAGTGCATCACCTCTTTGACCAATTAGATGCTCGATACTATGAAATAATATCAGAATAAACTTAATCATTAATTAAAACCAATCAGCTATGAAAAAGCCAAAAACATTTTTAATCGAGAGTGAGAATACTCACTTATTACAAGCCATGTGGTATGACCTTAAGGAATTAGGGTATGAACTTCTGGGAGATATTTCAGACATAAAGCAGTATAAAGGAATTGAAACCAATCCCGCAGTGATTACAACAAAAGAGAAGTTTATAAGAATCTGCCCTTTTAGAAGTAGCAAGTCAGTTCACTTCACCCTCCCTGCTCAATACGAAGAAGCCCTACAATTCGCAAAAGAGCAGATTAACTCAAAATATTGGGACAAGGAAGAGGAGTTGGAACTGAATAGGTGGTATAAACTCAAGGGCAGTCCTGCATTTGTATTCTTTAACGAGAATGTTGGATCATACGATACAACGGGATATGGACTCGGAGGAGATGGGACATGGATAGATGGAATACATTCAGACGGCCCAAGTAGTTGGGAATTAGCCACCGACAAAGAAGTAGAAGCAATGCTCATCAAAGAGGCTAAGAAGAGGGGGTTTAAGAAAGGAGTTAGAACAATAAATGTCCATCCAAGCGGTAAATCGTATGGGCATGACGACCCTTATGTTTGTGATGGTAAATTATCTTATGACAAAGATGAAGACTCACTTACTGATAACGATGGCAATAGATTATTTGCAAGTGGCAAATGGGCTGAGATAATCGAAGAGGCAGAAACCCTAATGTTCGGTGATGTTGAGGTTGAGATAAGAAACTATTATGCCCACACTAAGCATGGTAATATTTATCCAGAGGCGATAAGTTGTATATTAAATCTCAAAATCTCATCAGACAGGGCATCGTGGGATGTAGATTTCTCAGACGACACCGAAATAGAGATAGGCTGCGAGTCTGGAACCATTGGCGAACTAAGGAAAATCTACGAAGCGTTAACAAGGTAATGAACTCGAAATAAAAGAATAGATATGGATAAGCATATAATAGAACGACTGGGAGCGGAATTATTCGGGAATAATTTACACCACAATCTAATAGATGAATTACCATCATATCGCTTTAGCAACGAAGGTGACACAATTTATTTCTCAGAGATGGCGTTTTGTCAGGGAATAGATTTAAGGGATGCTGATTTAGTATCATTGCTTCTTTTTACCAAAGACGGATATGTTTGTTCGTATTCGACTCCTAAGCATCTACTTGAAGACAAGGAGTCCCTTCTTAAAGACATATACGAAACACTTGAAAAAGAAAAGAAAATTAAATGCAACTCAAAAACGTCATAATACTAACAGACGGAGAGAACTTCGAGACATGGGGTTCGATAACGGAGATATGCAGGGAGCATGGCTTCAGCTATCACTACTTAAAGAGCAAGAGGTTTCCGTTTGTTTACAAGGGGTTGCGATTTATGAAGGTACGATATAGGAAAAAGAGTATAGTTCTTTAAAATATGACAAGGTGATTGACGGTGTGGTAACTGTTGAGTGTACTTGTAGCAACGTGGGATATATTACAAGGAGACAGCCTTTGCCCACCTGTGTATAGTTTTCGATAATACTTTAACCAGTTAGTTCACTATACACAGTCTCGGCTGTACTAAAAAACATAGTTCTTTGAAGCAGACCTGAATTTACTGGACAGATAACTTAGCTTACACATATACAGCGTAAGGCATAGGCATCGCCTGACTATATATGTATTATGGCATAAGAGTGCATTTCCGGGGGCGGTTATCATCATCTGACAAGTGATAGTCCAGGCAGATTAGTAGGGTATCCTTAACCCGCCTCTCGTAGAAGCGCACGTGTTAAGCCCACCTAACTTGTATTAGGTAAAACTACTCCAACGTCAAGGGGGTCTGTTTCTTTTAAAACATTAATTAACTAAAAAAACAACCATGAAACTAAATCCAACAGACAATCCAAGACAGGCAACAACAAAACGATTCTTAGGAAAGACAGATGGCTTTATTGACAAGAGAGAACGTGCATTTGAGAAAGCACACTTAAAGGCCTATCTAAAAGGAAGAGCATCTTTTAATTTCGGATTTGCTCCTAATGTATTAGGGCAGATATTACCAGCCAATCACAAGGTAAAACAACAACATTATTACGAAGCCAATAGCTAAACAGAATCATGAAACGACTACTCAACTGGATATTGAACCGCAGGTTTATATTTCCGCTTTTGTCTAACAAGAAGAAAAACGAATTAATAAGGCTAATGATTAAGGATTATATTAAAAACAATCCAGAGCGAATGGAGTATCATATCAATAGCGTTCAAGAGACTCTTAAGATTCACAAAGAGCTAAAAGATCAGTTTATCAGCATGAATTAACGTGCTTTAGTAAATAAATTTGTTTTACATAATTATTTGTAGTAAATTTGTCTCACCAATCATTCTAAGGAAACATAGATTTAACGAATTAATTTGTTAATTGTATGTTTTACATCGACAAGCTTGACCTCGAAGATCATATCAAACAGGACAACTTACAGCAAGTAGCCAGAAAAGACCGTTATATTCGCAATGCTATTGCGGCAGCGGTTCAAGAATGTAAGAGCTACTTAAAAAACTATTACGACATTGACACGATATTCGCCTTAGATGGTGAGTTGAATTTATACAGCAACTCTGCGACATACGCTGCAAATGCGAGGGTATATTGGGAGGCAGACACCTATGTTCCTGCCAGTACTTACAACACAGATGACTATTGCAGTTATACATCAAGCAGTCTCACTTATATCTACATTTGCACAGAGAACGGTGTTACAGGAGCGTTTGATGCAACAAAGTGGACTAAGCTATACGAGAACGGTGAGTTTTTCTACTCAATAGCTGCCGCTAACACAGGAAACTATCCAGACGACACAACAAAGTGGACTCGTGGCAACCCTCAAGATGCTAAATTAAGGCAAGTTCATATTGACATATCACTTTACTATCTGCACCTGGCCGTTAATCCAGTCCAGGTTCCAGATCAAAGAATACAGAATTGGGAATCAGCTTTAGACTGGTTGAAACGTCTAAACTTTAGTAATGAAGACGGTCGGATAAAGGCTGATTTACCATTTAACGAGACTTACACCGCTGCCGAGCAGGTAATCAAAATCGAGTACGGATCTAACACCAAACAATCATGGAGATAAATTTTGGACTTAAGTTAAAGAGGAAATACTTTGTTAAGTGCTTAGTGACAGGAGGGCTTCAAAGCAACGAGGGAACATATCTTGTTTATTTTACCGTTAAGTCAACTCCTGATTTAATAGAGAAGCAAGTCAAGATAGACCTTAACAGAGAGGCAATGGACTTAGTTGAGATAATGCTTGTAACAAAAGTATAGATATGCTTATAACACCACTAACAAATCAGGTCAATAAAACGTCACCAGATATATCAAAACAGATATACAAAGACCAGCAACTGAGGTCGCTCAAGAATCTCAAAGACCTTAGAGAAGCGATAGAATACGCAGAGGACATTGATTTTCCAGACAGATATGAATTAATCGGAGTTTATAAAGATACAGAGCTTGACTGTCATGTAACGGGTGTGAGAGATTCAATTCTGAATATGATTAAGAGCAGAGAATACAATCTTTGTGACGATCAAGGCGAACCAGACGAAGAAGCAACGAGATTACTAAAAACGCAATGGTTCTTTGACTATCTAAAGCATATGCTCGATGGTTTCTTTCACGGTTACACGCTTCTGCAAATAACAGAGATAAAAAACGGAGAGATAACCAAGATAAAAAACCAACCAAGAGAGTACATCGTTCCAGAATGGGAAATGATGAAGCTCGACTGGTCAACAAGCAGTAAACAAAGCGGGATATATTTCTTAGAACAAAACCCATACAAAAACTTCATGCTTTGGTACAACACTAAAGGACTTGGACTGTATGCAAATGTATCACCACACGCTATAAGCAAAAAACACCTACTTATCTTAGCACTTGAGAAAGCTGAGATGTTTGGTATGCCGATACGAATAGGAAAGACCGATATAAACGACCCTAAACTCAGGAATCAAATGGAGTCTATGCTTGAGAACATGGGGGCTTCTGCATGGGCTGTACTTGATAACAAGCAAGACTTGGAGTTAATATCAAACTCACAGGGCGATGTTCATAAGATATTCGTTGAGCCAATGAAGATGAGCAACCAGGAGATAAGCAAAGCAATGGCAGGGGCGGTTGGTATCTTTGACGAAAAGAGTTTTGTCGGTAGTTCAGAAGCGGGTGAGAGACTGCTTGGTTACTTCGTAGCTCAGTATCAGGTGTCGATACAGTTCGAGATTAACAACGTATTGCTTCCTGTAATGCGGAATCTCAAACTGATGAAAGACGGCTTATGGTTCAAGTGGGAAGAAGTAGAGAGATTGACCGTTAACGACAAGGTAGACAACATTGCGAAGCTTTCACCGTATTACGAGATAGACGCTGAAGAGGTTGAGACACAAACAGGCATAAAGGTCGAAGGATCGAAGTCAGATGTAATGACAGAAACAGAGAACTCATATAAAAAAGCTAAATAATGGCACGTAGTTTAGAAACGATATACAATCAGATCATTGACGAGAAAAAGACGTTCACTGTTCTGAACACATTAACACCGATAAATGACAATTTTCAGTCATTGTTAAGTAATCTCACATCTACGTCTAAAGTTGCAATATGGAGACTATGGATATATCTTGTTGCTCTCGCTATCTGGTTTCACGAGCAGGTATTCGATGCTCATAAGACAGAAGTAGAGCAAATGATACTCGATAATCAATTAGGACAACTGAGGTGGTATGTAACAAAGGCAAAGGCGTTCCAGAATGGCTATGATTTGAGCTGGGATGGTTCAAAATACGTTTATGTAGCTGACGATCCTGACTCTCAGATTGTGAATCAGGCATCTGCCCTTGATGGTGATAGTGTTGTGCTGATAAAGATAGCTACTTATGTCGATCCAGCTAATCCAAACACAAGCGAACTTGAGGCGTTATCAGCAGCAGAAGAAGCAGCATTTGAAGCTTATTTAACACTGATTAAACCCGCAGGAATACAGACTCAAGTGATTAATGCGGATCCAGACGACTTAATAGTTGACATTAACATCATGTACGACCCGCTATTGATAACTGCAAACGGTGAACTGATAGAAGACTCAACAATCACAACATTAAAAGCAGGAGAGAAACCAGCAGAGGACTCATTTGACACTTACTTGAAGTCAATACCATTTGACAGTAAGTTTAGAGTAGTTGATATGGTCGATGCTTTACAGGCAGCCGAGGGAGTTGAGAACGTAGTAGTAAATCAATGCGATGCTCGTTCAGGAACTAACCCTTACTCTGATATACTGGCAGAATACGATCAACAATACACGACAAACAGCGGTTATTTCAAGCCATCGACAAGCGTAACGAGTACATTTACTTATTATCAACATACATAATGCCACGAATAGTAAAAATAGACTTTAGCAACTTCATTGAGAACACGCTTCCTCATTTCTTGAGAGCTACTTTTCATGTGAATTGGGCTTATTCGTTAATGCGACCACTAAGGTATATTCACGACATATTCTATTCGTTTTATGAAGAAAGGCAGTTTTTCTTGAGGCATACTGCTCAAACTGTTTACGTAGAGCATTATTTGAATGCTAAATACAACATTGACAATCCAAGCTCAAGTGCAACACCAGCGAGTCCATATAATGCAACGAATGAAGATATTTATATAGTCAATAACGATGTAACAGGACAGCAGATTTACAATAAAGCAGAGGTTATACCAAGCGGTGAAGAGATTTACGTATATAATGCAAGTGAATATCCTCTTGCAGGTGGTTCACAAGAATACTATCTTTACAATAAAACAGATGTAAGCTTGGGTGATAATTTCACAGTATTTGTACCCAATTCGATCATAACAGCAAAGCCGTGGAAGGACAAGACAAGCTATATTACGACAGTTGCTCAGATAAACGATGTAGTTGAGGCAGCAGTGAACAGCTTTAAATTTGCACAGATAACATTTAATATAACAAACTACTAAGATGAACAAATTACAGAACACAGATAAAACGGGTGGTTTTCCATTAAAAAGCGATGACCTGAGATATATATTCGGAACAGGCGGAGTGATAGATGCAGGAGTATATCAAGCACTAAGCAGTATGTTGAGAGGCTTTGGCGATAACTTTATAGTATATGGCTGCACTGGAACGGTAACCATCTCAAGTGGGTGGATCATGCTTGGTGGTGAGTTGGTAAAAGTAGACTCACATCTAAGAGTTGACTCTTGGTATGAAAAGATAGTAACAAATGAAGATAGCAGGAGTTTCAATGACGGTTCTGGCCCTTATAATGTACACCAAACAAACAGAGCAACATCGACAGCGAGTTCTGGAAGTTTAAGATATGATGGCAACAGAATTGAGGATGTAATTGCAGACGGACTAAGAAGTGCAACGACTAACGATCCTGGACTTGTTGAGAAAGCAACCGATGCAGAACTTGATAGCGGGACAGCCGATAAATATCCAGATGCTTTACAGATTAGTGCTCAAATTGGCGGCTTAAAGTGTATTGTTTTAGAGATAGGTGATTGGGATATGGACGCAGACACGCAGGGGCCAGACGTAAATCATGGACTGGGATCCTCTTGGGAAAATATAAGAATGGTTGACGTAGTTATACGAAATGATGCAGATAATGTATATTATAACATATTGAATAACGCATCTGGTGGCACAAGCATAATAACGGGAAGTTATAGATTCACTTCCACTAAAGTTATCCTCGAAAGAGTTCCGAGTGTGTTCTTTGACGATCCAGCTTTCGCAACTCCTCCAGGAAGCAACAGAGGCTGGGTAACAATTTGGTATGAGTCAGCGTAATGGCATACACAAAGGCAGAGATAACACAATTACTGGTTAGCATCCAGCAAGGTGATATAAGCATATATCGACTGCCACAAGATTTGTACTTTGAATTAGCGAGAGATTATGAGTTAGCCATGTATCGTGGTTATGGAAAGAAGCTGATTGACGTTGGTTTGTTTACGCCACAATACAATGATCTTGTTACACTGAAGAGAAACGCTTATAAGTTTGCAGCAGCTAAGACCTTTCAACAGGTGAAGCACTTTGCAAAGATAAGCGGAAAAGAGGACTATTTAAAGCAAGGCAGAAAGGACTTTAACAAGTTTAATAAGACATGGCAGACAACAGAACGCAACTTAGCACAGAGAACAGCAAGGGCAACTGATAAATGGAGAGAGATTCAAGAGGTTAAAGATGAGTTTCCTTTATTAAAGTATCAGACAGCGAATGACGAGAGGGTAAGAGACGACCATGCTGCACTCGATAATATAGTAAAGCCTGTTGACGATCCGTTCTGGAATACATTCATGCCTCCGAATGGATATAATTGTTTTGACGAAGAAACAAAGATATACACAGATGATGGATGGAAATACTTTAAGGACTTAAATGGAAAAGAGAGAGTAATGACATTAAATCCAAAAACAAAAGAAATTGAGTGGGATAAGCCTATTAATTATATCAAGCAAAAACACAATGGAGATATGATAAAGGTTAAATCAACTGTTACAGACATTATGTGTACGCCAGATCACAATATGCTTGTTCAGACATCGTGGGACAGGCACGAAAAGAGAGATAATTTGGTATTCAAACAAGCACAACACATAGCGGATTCAGATTTGATATACAAATCAGGTGAATGGAGTGGAGTTTATGTTGATTCTATTAAGTTAGGAGATTATGACATAGATACAGCAACTTACTGCGAGTTTATGGGCTGGTATTTATCAGAGGGATCAACAACACAGAGAACAGAGAATCACTATGCTATAAAAATATCACAAAGCAAGAAGAAATACTTTGAAGAAGTTAAAAAATGTGTTGACAAGCTCCCTGTTAGTGCTTATGTGTCTATAGGCTATATAGGATTTAGCGATAAGAGTATAGGCATGGAGTTAAAGAAATACGGATATTCATATCAAAAATACGTACCAGATTCAATAAAAAAGCTACCCATTGAGTATATAGATATATTCTTAGATGCCTACATTAAGGGAGATGGTAATATAAGGCCGCCAATAAGAAAACAAAACGGGTATTTCACAAAGGAAAGAAGGTTTATTTATACATCAAGCGAAAGGATGAGAGACGACTTAACAGAGCTTGTAATAAAATCAGGTAAATCATGCAATGTGAAAATAGCAAGTCGGGCAGGAAAGGAAACAAAGTTTAGAAATGGAACGTATAAACAGAACAGAGACGTTTACTCTATTAATATAATGGACACGAAAAAGACATCAATACATAAAAGGAATATGAGTAGAGTTCATTATGAAGGATATGTATATTGCGTAGAAGTTCCTAAATACAACACCATATTAACGCAAAGAAATGGTTGTATTTGCTGGAATGGAAATTGCCGTTGTATAGTGATAAGCGTATCAGATGAGCCTATTACAAAGGTTCCAGCAAAGGTGATTAAACAAGAGAAGAAGGACATGCCAAGTGTACTGAGAAAGAATCCAGGAAAAGACAAATTCGCTATGAAAAGTCACTCATATTATAAAGTACCAAACGGAATGGCAGAACTAAAGAAAAAGAATTTTGATTTACCACTACCAAAAGACGTATTATGAGTTATGAAGCATCATTTTTAATAATGTCAATGTATCGAGATGAGGCGTTTTACCGTCAATTAGACGAAACGCAAGACTTGACATATACGAAAGTAGAATGGCAGACAATGTCTACAAACGGAGTAGGACTCGCAGACTGGACAGAGACACAGCTTGACGATGCTCTGGCTGGTGATGGTTTCTTAGGTAATCGCACAAGTGAAGAGGGTTTCAATTACGATTGTTACATAGAATAATGGCAGTAAAGAAAATAGGGAGATATAGATTTGCAGAAGACTCAAAGGAGTTGAGAGAGGCATCAAAAAGGGTTCTTATTCGAGTAGGTGAGGAGTCAAAGAACTGGTTTGTGCTTGGATTTAGACGTGGTGGTGGTCAGACTGACAAGTCAAAAGGAGGCTGGAAGAAGAGAAAGCACTTAACAATACAAGATGCGAGTACGAAAAAGAGCAGAGGGTTACTTGTACAGAGTGGTAATCTAAGAGATTCGATCAGGATAAGCAAACGCACAGCATCTATGATTGTCATAAGCAGTAATCTTGATTATGCTGATATACATAACGAGGGAGGCACGATAGTTCAGACGGTAACGGCAAAGCAGAGGGCTTTCTTCTTTGGTATGTTTCAGAAGACGGGGGATCCACGTTGGAAGAACTACGCAGGAGCGAGAACGCTGACAATAGAAATACCACAGAGGGAGTTTTTGGGCAATTCGGTTGATCTCGAAAGAAAAATGGAGCGTAAAATAGCTAACACATTAGAAAAGTTTATATAATGGCATCAACACAAAGCACACGATATTATTTCATAACAGACTTAAAGGCAAAGATCGAAGAGAACGCCAATATTAAGTATGTTGACTTGTATAACGGACAGGACACACGCCCACAAGAAGAGCAATCATTTGACAGACCAGCGGTCTTAATCGAGATTGAGTCTATCGGTGATATGAACACCAAGCTTGTCGATGGTAGCGTAGCGGGAAACACTTATGCTGAGAAAGACGGTGTGTTGGTGTTTAGTCTACATTTTTGGTTCCACTTTTACGACTATGAAATAGCAAGATTCACAGATACAGATGCAACAATCCAGGCAGTAGATAAAGCTGTGGAGGGAATGTATGATCCAGACAAGGCATATCGACCTGTGAAGAAGATTGAAGAGAGATTAGGGCCAGAATCAACAGGTCAATGGATTTGGATTATAACATACGCTGTTCCGATTGAAGAAGAGGGTGTATCAAGAGGACTTGTAACTAAGACAGGCGTTGTTTCAGATATTTCAGCAGACATAGTACCAAACATATAGTATGACTTACACAAAAGACGAACTAATCGAAATGAGAAGAGAGCACGTAGCCGAGAAGCTTAAAGACGTGCCGAAGCATCTATTCAGAAAGAAGGTTATTGATTTAGCGAATAACTTGTTTATTTCTCCGAGGACTATATATTACGATCTTCAGGCTTCTAAGCATAGGTGAGTTCTTCGCCTGTTAGTTCAAACCAAATATTCTGAAATTTGTGAACATAACCTATTTCACTCTTAATGAAATTATGCGGTTCATATTTTACGCCATCACGCTCTCTTGGTATGTCTGGTCTGTGCATTGACAATGTTCCGCCGTCATAGAATCTGAAAGCATATCCATTTCTCCAGAATGCAGTCCCTCTTTTCTCAAACCCAAACTTCAACAGCCATTCTTCTGTTAGTGGTTCTCCTTCTGCTGCTTTCCCGTAGAGTGAGTCCCAATCTCTTATCTTATTAATATCAATAGTAGTCCAATGGTCTCCCCAGTGAAATATATTTCCTAATCTAAATTCAGTTGCTTCCATAGTAATCAGTTTTTGATTGGTTTATAGTACACAAAACTACAAAAACAAAACAACATAAACAAATAAATTATTGCAATAGCTTCACAGCGATTAGTGGCTGTTTAAATTTGCGTTTGCATAATAACTATATTTGTACTATGAAGTATTTCAAAAATTCATCTACAGAGGACAACGCTGTTGATCTTCTGCTTTACGGAGACATAGGCTGGGAAGTAAAAGGGAGTGATTTTGCGAAAGAAGTCGCAGAGCTACCAAGTGAGGTTGCTAAGATAAACGTGAGAATCAACACAAACGGTGGATTTGTCACAGATGGAATGTCGATGTACACCTCTTTAAAGAACGCAAAACAAGAAGTTCATACATTTAATGACGGAGTTGCAGCCAGTATGGGTGGTATAATCCTAATGGCAGGTGATGAGATTCACGCAATGGACTACTCAAGATTAATGATACACCCTGTTTCTGGAGGCTCTGATAAGGGCAGAAAATCACTTCAGGATATGTTAGTAGGTATTCTTGCTATGCGATCAGGTATTGAGACAGAAGAAGTTGAGGAGATGATGAAATCAGAAACCTGGTTAACAGCAAAAGAGGCTAAGAAAAAAGGCTTCATTGATAATATAGTTAAGTCATCAAACAATTATGACCTTAATGCAAGTTTAGTTAATCAAATGGTCAACTCAATTTCCAAACCAAAAGAAGAAGAAATCAATATTGATAATAAAAACACAAACAAAATGGAAGAAATAAAAAACACACTTCAACTTGACCCTAATGCCTCAAATGAGGTTGCAAATAAAAAGGTCAAAGAAATCCTTAACGAAAATAAGGAATTAAAAGCGAGTAACGAGACTCTTGAGACAGAAAAGAAAGACTCTGAACTTGCCAACGAACAACTCAAAGAGCAAAACATAACCCTACAAGGTAAAGTTGATGCTCATAAAGAGGAAAAAGAAACCGAAAACAAGACTAAAGTAGAGAATCTTATCGACAAGGCGATCGAAGACAACAAGATCACCAAAGAATCACGAGAAGATATGCTTAACGAGTTCGGATCTGACCTCGAAAGAGCTGAGAAGCTTATCAATTCAATCTCTATTCCTGTTGCTAAAGACATCTCAGATGAGATTAATAGCAACGAAGGTGATGTTGATAAAAACGAAGATGGTAAATTGACTTATCAGGACAAGACTTTCAGAGAGTGGGAAAAAGACGATGAAGGAGAAGAGGTATTAAGTGAGCTTGAAAACTCAAACAAAAAGCTTTATGATAAGCTTTACGCACAAGATTACGAATCAAACGAATAATAACATAAAAATTTTAAAATCATGGCAGTAGACAGAACAATAGACATACCCTTCGGTGGTGATCCCTCGAGTCGTTCACAGAAAACCTCGGTTAATGTGGGAACAGCGAACACAGGCGTTACAGCTTCAGAAGGTGGAGATTACGTTAACCACGTAGTTACATTAACATTTACTGATTTAGCAGTCGGTTCAGCAGTAGGTGCTGCCGCATTAGCTTTCGGTAAATTACTTTACACATTACCAGCAGGTGCTCAATTAATAGACGTAGCGTTTATGAATTTAGCCCTAACAGGAACAGTAACAATCGTTGCTGATACTCCTGATGTTGGAATTGGATCAGTAATTGGTTCAGGTGCAAATGCTACTTTAAATGCAGTAGGAGCAACATCAGAGGACTACATTACAGGTCAAACTTCAGGTGCAATCAGCGGATCAAACTCTATTGAAGTAGCAGCAGTTGCTACCGCAGGTGCATTAACTGGAATCGCTCTAAATCTATCAACAGATGTAAAAGCTATATTCTTAAACGTAGCCGACACATGGGCTGGAGCAGGTGATGTAACAGCTACTGGAATAGTAACTATTTCATACAAAACACTACAGTAAAATATTAACATAATTAAAAACATAAGAAAATGGCACAAACAGTAAAACAGGCGTTTCTTAAAGATATTCAGGAGAAATTATTTGCTGGATCGGCATTCGTACAAGAATCAGTTTCTCACGATCAGTGGGTAACAAACGATGTAGTTAACATTCCACAATCAGGTGCATTGCCTGACGTAGTGGCTGACCGTTCCGTACTTCCTGCAACAATCAAGCAACGTACAGATGACAATAAATCATACTCATTGGTTGAGTTTTCTACAGACCCTATCGTATTAAACGACACAGAAGCACTAAGGTTGAGTTATAACAAACGTCAAAGTTTGATTTCTCATCACATTGCTAAATTGAATGACAGAATCGCTCTACAAGCGATGTATCAGTGGGCTTCAACAGGAGCTTTACTTTCAGCAGGTGGACAAATCATTCTAACAACTGACAGCGCAAATGCAGATGCTCTCGCTAATGCTCCTGGAGCAACTGGAAACAGAGATGCGATTGCACTTGCTGACATTGCTGCTGCTGCTGGTAAATTGGATGACGATGACGTACCACAAGATGGTCGTTATATGATTATACCAGCTAAGATGTATTGGAACCAGCTACTTGCTTACAACCAAAACATCATGTCGAGAGATTACAACCCAGACCCACAAGCATTAGCAATGGGTGCAGTTAAGAAACTTTACGGAATCAATATCATTCCAAGAAGCTACACAGCGGTTTACGCTAACGCTGCTACTCCAACTCTAAAAGCTGTAGGAGCTGCAACAGCAACTACTGACTGTTTCGGTTGTGTTGTATACCAAAGAGATCAAGTTGCTAAAGCACTTGGAGCTATCAAATTCTTTGAACAAAAAGGTGCTCCTGAGTATTATGGTGATTTAATCTCTGCAAAAGTTCTATTCAACGCTACTAAGTTGAGAACTGATGCAAAAGGAATTGCAACTATCGTACAAGACACATAATAGGTCGAGATAATAAGTAGGGCTTGTTAATTCAAGCCTTACTTTTATTCATGTTAAAAAAATCACAATGAAAAAATTCACAATAGATCAATTACAAGATTTGTCCAAGGTTTATTTCGAGAAGAACCCAGGACTACAGAAAATGTTGGCTACAGAAGATGGACAATTTTTCTATCCTAATGGCGATCATTATGCTTATTCACACGCAAGGAACAACAACCTTAATGTAATTACAATAAGAAGGGCTGAAGCTTTAAACTCACTGGTAAAACCAGCAGAGGTAAAAGAAGTAAAAACAGAGGCTCCGAAGGTAGAGACTAAGGTTGAAAAGCCAAAGGTTGATGATTCAATGACTGTTGCAAAGATTAACGAGTATGCAACTGAGAATGGAATATCGACTCATCCAGAATGGGATCCTGCTGCGAAGAAATCAGACAAAATCGAGTTTATAAATAACTTATAACACAAAATAAAATGGCATTACCAGCAATAACCTTCACGAGAAATAAATCTGGTCAAGGACGACAGTTAGCAGGTGAAGATCATATATCAGGAATGGTGTTTTACATGGACAATGGCGACTTGCCAGGTACATTTGACACTAATAATCGCAACAAGGTATTTTATTCATCTCAGGATGCAGAAGATGCTGGAATTGTTGACACATATTCTGATGAGGTCGCTTGTACGGCTGCCGAGGTTCAGATAACAGCAGCGGGTGCTGCGGGAACAATCTGGACTGTAGTTATACCAGATATTATAACAGCGGCAAGTGTAACACTTGCAACTTATACAGTTCAATCAGGCGATGCTGTGGCAGATATATCAGCAGGATTGAATACAAACTTAAACGCAAACACGTCTAATCACGGTTATACGTCAGTTGATGATACTGTTGACACGATTACTATAACGGCTCCTGTTGGTTACGGATTATATCCATCAACAGCAACGTTAGCAGCGACAAGTTCAGGTGCTGGAACAGATACCACTACTCAATTTGTATCAGCAAGTTCAACGGCTTCATTCCTTGCTCTAATGCGTTATCACGTAGATGAGTTCTTCAGAATGCACTCTCAGGGTGTTTTATATTTCGGTATTCAGAGCAACGCAGCTTTTGATGGTACTGGAATCATAGAGCTTCAGAACTATGCAACAGGCAAAATAAGACAAATGGGTATTTATATCTCAGAGGACAGTGGTGGAATAAACACTGGCAAAACCTATGCTGCATCATTAATCAATACAGTACAGACTGAGATAACCACTCTACAGGCCGATAATAAACCACTACAGGCATTGGCTGCTGCGGACTTTGAAGGAACCACTCTTGCGAATGCTCCTGATTTGACTGCACTAAGCGACAATAATGTAACTGTAATGTACTCGCAAGACAGAGGAAACTACGGATATTTACTATCTCAAGCTTTCGGCTTCTCAGTATCAGACATGGGAGCCATGCTTGGAGCGATAAGTCTTGCACAAGTTCATCAGTCTATTGCATGGGTTGACAAGTTTGACATCACAGGAACACTTGTGAGAACAAACGGAAACAACTTCACGTTAACAGACGGAACAGAGAACGATGTTGCTGGATTTGTAACAGGCGACAAGTTTGAAGATCAAACAAGCTCACTTATTGAGGCTATAAACGCCAAAAGTGTAGTATTCCAGAGAAAACACGTAGGGATAACAGGCACATATTGGACTGACACCTGGACTGCAACAGATCAATCGAGTGATTTATCATACATTGAAACTAACAGGGTAATTGATAAGGCTATCAGAGATTCAAGAGTATTATTGCTTCCTTATCTAAACAGCTCAATTACTATAAATGCAGATGGTACTCTTGCTGCTTCAAGTATTGCATTATTTGAAGATGTAGTAGGAAAAGCAATAAGGGATATGCAAAAGGCTGGAGAAGTGAGTGAATACGAAGTAAGAATTGATGACACTCAAGACGTAGCCACAACAGACACGATTGTAATAACAATAAGACTTGTTAAAAGAGGTGTTGCCAGAACATTTGATGTTAATATTGGCTTCACAGCAAGTTTAGCAAGTGCATAAAAACATAAAAAATGGCAGAAGTAGCACTCATTAACGGCATTGCTTACGATTATACAAGAATAATAGTTAACATTCTCGGTGTTCCTGTAAAAGGGATCACTGAGGTTAACTACGTTCAGGAGCAAGAAAAGACAAACAATTTCGGAACAGGTGAAAAGGCACACTCAAGAGGTCGTGGCCCTAAAGACACATCTGGTAGTTTTGGAATAGCGATGAACGAAGTTGAAGCATTGAGAGCAGTAGCACCAAACGGAAATCTTTTGGATATACCACCTTTTGATGTAACTATATTCTTTGATGTAACAGGCAAAACAAAAAAACACACCTTGACTGATGTTGAGTTCACTAATGACGGAGTTGAATCATCACAAGGCGATACTGATATAGCAAGAACCTTTGATATTGTAATCGGGGATCTTGAATATCAAACAACATAAACAATCACTAAACTAAGAAGACATGGTAGAAATTAAGATTTATGAAGATGGAGGCATCTTCTACGAAGATTTGAATTTACGGGAATTAAAAGAGATTCCTGGGTTATTTGAAAAGGCAAAAGAAGAAGATCCTGAGTTGATTAAAATGATGGAAGATAATTTCAAGGAATATTCTTGCAATTTACGGGAACCAGGATTTGAAGAACTCAGTAATGCACTTGTAAACATGAGCCGTCAAGACGGTAGGGTTAACAGAGCCGCTGGAGGTAAATTCTTACTTGTTACATGCTGGGAGGATGGAGATGAGATTATAAAACAAAACCCTAAGATGCTCTTGTCCGCCTCATTGAAAGCAGCAGAGTTAGTTGATATTTACGACTCGGAGATTAAAAAAAAATAAAATATCACACTATATCTAAAGTACAAAATGCGGATGAGATGAAAAAGATTTTTGCTCTCATTCGCTTTTTTTATAAAGAAACGCCAGAGAATATGACTCCGAATGATATAGGGAAGAGAGTATCTGAGATCAAATGGCTAAAGACATCAGGGTTAATGGAAAATAAAAGCTTTATAATAAATGGCACGTAGACGAGTTGATTATGTAGTAACAATGCAGGACAAGTTGTCTGGCAAGATGAAGAAAGCGACCAAGAGTACGAATCGCTTAAATTCATCCATCAAGAAAGTAGGAGCGGGACTTGCTGTGTATTTCTCAGGGCGATTCGTTCTCAAGGCGTTAAGTGCTTCGCTAAAAGCTTTCGATAAACAAGAACAGGCACTTGCACAGGTAAGACAAGGTCTGCAATCTACTGGGGGTGTAAGTAAAAAGACATTTGCGGGACTACAGAAACAGGCTTCAGCTTTACAGGAAAAGACAATATTCGGTGACGAGGACATCTTAAAGAACGTAACATCTCAGCTACTTACTTTCACAAATATCGCAGGAAAGGAGTTTGACAGAACTCAACAGGCTATACTTGATGTAACCACAAGAGTATATGGTGCTGATGCAGGAGCAGAATCACTGAGAAGTACATCCATTCAATTAGGTAAAGCCCTTAACGATCCTGTTGCTAATCTCGGAGCATTGGGTCGAGTTGGTATTCAGTTCACTAAAGCACAAAAGGCTACTATTAAGAGTTTACAAGAGGGCGGAAATAAGGCTGCTGCTCAAAACATAATCTTAGAAGAACTCGAAAAGCAGTATGGAGGCAGTGCAAAGGCAGCAGCGAAAGCTGGAACGGGTGGATTCAAGCAGCTTCAGAATACAATGGGTGATATTAGTGAGGTAATCGGAAAACGATTGAATAAGAGTTTGCAAAAATTCCTTCCTGGAATGAAGAGAGCAGCCAATGCCGTCAAGCGTTTTGTAAGAATACCTCTAAAAAGAAAGCTTACAGACGAATTTGTAGCTGTCAATCGCTTAACATCTGAACTCGCAAACTCTAATATAAGTCAGGGCAGAAGACTTGAGATTTACGAAGAGTTAAAGAGAATCAATCCTGATATTGTTAAGGGTGTTGACAAGGAGAAATTTTCTATAGACTCTCTGAGATCATCTTTACGAAAATACAACGAGGAACAAATAAAAAAGATAGCAATAGCTGACAGCGAAGAAGACCTTGCTGATTCAAGAGAGGATCTTGGAAATAAGACAGCAAGGAGAATAGAGGATGAAATAAAACTAAGGGAAATACTCGCAGAGGCAGCTATAAAAGCTGGAGAGGTAGACGCTGCTGCTGGAAAGCGTATAGCTGAAGCTCTTGAGAGTGATGCTGACTTAGATACTCAAACAAAGCAGATACAAGACATAATAAGCGGCAACAAAAGGATTTCTGCACTAAATACGGACATAATTGACCAGCGAAGAAAGCTAATAAGAACACGTCACGCTGAACGTGTAGAACAAGGACAATTTAATAAGTCTCTAAGTGAGTACGAAAAGAGATACAACGCTATATTTGGACTACAAAACAAAGTGGGGGGTCTTGGTGTAGATGGCGACGGCACACCAGATCCACTTGATGATGAAAGTAAAGAATTATTGAGTAAAACATTCAAGGCAGAGGCTCCAAAGGTTTTTAACATCAATATAGACAGCCTTATCGAGGAGTTTAGCATTAGCACAACAAACCTGAAAGAGGGAACAGAAGAAACTAAGAATCAAATATTAGTAGCCTTAACACAGGCACTTAATGAAGCTCAAACAATAGCAGGATGACAATAGTTAACAATATACCAGACCCATTAGACGGTCAAGTAACAAAGTTCAATAAGATAACATCGGCTCAAAGAAGGGTTCCTCATCGCGTTCCTGACTTTCAGAATCCTCGTTTCGGAGAGATGGTTGGAAAACAGACCACTTTTATAGTGACAAAGGCGATATTCTCTAAGCTTAGAAGTGAGTTTTTTAAAATAGAAGAATTTGAGACAGATAAGGATATAAGGGAAACAGCAGGAATAACTGACAATTATTTCAACGCCCCCGTGTATGACTATCTTGGGTTTTCTGGAGGAACATACAGACCGATTGACCTGCCTGATGACGAGCCAGACGTTGAATATGGAGGCGGAGAGGGATCAGAAACAATAATAACATCTGTATTACTTGAGGCTTCACAGTCTAAGAACATTGTGAAGACAGACATACAGGGTAGAGATGGCGTTATAAAGGAGTTTATCGGGAATGGCGATCTTGTCTTCTCGGCAAGGGGTGTTATCGTTGGTCAGGGCAAGAAATATCCATTAAAAGAGGTTCAAATATTAAGAGATATATTCTCAGCACAAACCGCACTTGATGTTACTTGTGATTTTATAACAGCTATGGCGATAGGTGACTACGATGTTGTAGTTGAGAGTTGGAATATGCCTCAACGCAGGGGCGTGAGAAATCAGCAAGAATTTGAGGTGATTATGAGTATAAACAAACCATTATTAATAACAGCAAGAGAAGCTTTAAGATAATGTTAATACCGAAGACAAAAATAATAATACTACAAGACGCAGGAACAACCACGCTGACCTACTGTAATAGTATTACTATTGAGAACGACTGGGATATGATGACAAAGACGGCTGTTGTATCGCTTCCTAATAAGTATGAGAGAGAGGGCAGACAGGTTAATCTTGAGATTAAAAGAGGAGATGCAATCATTATACTGCTTGGATATGCCCCTTTTGAGACTGAGAGATTCGTTGGATATGTAGCAAGTATGGTTCCTGGGAATCCTTTTACTTTAAAATGCGAGGGATTAATGTACAAATTGAAGCAAAAGACACTAAGGAACTTCAGTCAGACAGACATAACATTAAAGGAGTACGTAGAGGCGTTATGGACAGCAGCAGAGTTAGGCCCACGACACGACAACATTGAGTATGATGTTCAAGATACAAGTTCTTTGGGTAGTTTAGAGTTCAAGGATGGTGCTTTTACAGCCTCTGAAATACTGCAAAAGATAAGAGATCCGTATAAATTTGTAACATTTCAATATGGTGATAAACTGAAAATCGGATGGCCTTATACTGTCATTGAAGAAGACGAACGAAAAACACACGAATATATTTTTAACGGCTCTAATGGAAATATAATAAGCGAAAATTTAGAATATCAAAGTATAAAAGATGTGAAGATAGTTGTCCAGGGTGAGATAATAAACAGCAGAAGTAACGAAAGGACAGTGAGATATGCTTATTATGAGTTAGACAAAATAAAGATAAGTACAAAGTCTGAACAAGGAAATACGTTTTCTGTCAAGCAAATAAATGGATCACTTGACGAGCTGGAGGAAACAATGAAGAGAAAGCTGGAGTCAGAAAGCTACACAGGATTTAAGGGGGATTTCATAACGTTTGGTATTTATCCGATTGAGATAGGCGACATTGCGAAGCTGACTAACTATAAAGACCCTGGATATGACGGGAGTTATTATATAAAAGGATATACTGAGTCAATGTCCACGTCTGGATATAGACATACAATAAGATTGGCTAAAAAAGTAGCATAATGGGAGAAGAAAGAACGACATCAAGAAGCGTGTATGATTTATTCAGACGAATCGTTCAGTCAATATTGAGCGTAGAGGATTTATATTCTGAGCGAGGCACAATAAGTTCTGTTGATGTAGATGATCGCACCTGTGTTGTTACGCTTATAACTGGGGGCACTGTTTCAGATGTAAAGCTACAGGCAACAGCAGAGAGTGCCGTGGGAATGTTGATCGAGCCAAAGGTGAACACGCCCTGTGTAATTACATTTATGGGCAGGAAAGACGCTTTTTTGAGTATGGTTGACGAAGTTGAGAACGTATTTATAACAGCAAGTGATTCGGTGATTATAAATGGAGGTTCAAACGATGGACTTATAAACATAACTGAGTTAACAAGTGAGCTGAATGATTTTAAGAACGAGATAGCAGCGGAATTGGTAAAGATACAAAGCGGAATAGCAACAGCAGGGGGGGCGTATGCTCCAGGGGTGTTGTCAACGTTCACTAAGTCTTCTTACGAAGATACAAATGTAAAACACTAATGGCAGTAGAGTTAAAAATATCGTTAAAGTGGGAAAAGAAAGAGACTGACATGCGAGAATGTGAGGGCTGTGGTGATATGATTCTCTCTGATATGTATAGGATAAATATGTTTGTAGGCGGAAAAAGAAAAGGAAATATAATGACATTTTGTAAGTATTGTTTTGACGAAATACAAGATTTTAATGATGAATGACATAATTTATACAGACACGCTTCAGATAGCGAATGGAGACTTTGTTGTGGCCGATAGTAAAAACCAACACACAGAGCATAACTTAAGGGCAAATCCAGGTGATTATTTTCAATATCCTATGCTTGGAGCAGGGATAAATAAGAAGATATTAAACTCCAGTATTGATGAAATTAGCATGAGAAAAAAGATAAAACGCTCACTTGAAATGGACAAATACAAATTAAAAGACTTTCTTGTTAACGAAAATGGCGTTTATATAGCA
>JAAGZO010000318.1 GCA_024206195.1 bacterium
AGGTGGGTCAACTGGTGAAGCTTTTAGTAGTTTGAAAAGTTTCAATAGTTCTAAAGCAGTTATTGCTGAATATGCCGCTGGTAATATTCAATTTCTAGAATTTCAAGTAAAATTGGATTCTTTTGCTCTTGGTGCAGCAGGAGGTGCCACTCCAGGAGCATGGGCTACAGTAGAATGTGGAAGACTTCCATTAAATTGCTTTGTGAAAAGTGTAGTTTGGTCTGATTTAGATGGGGGGCTAACTAGAGATGATGGTGAGAATCTTGCTGCATTGGTTCAAACAGGAGGAATGCTTTCTAACGTAGCTGCTTCTGATTATGCACCTGGACTAGTTGGTCCTAAAATATTTACGGCCAGTGATATTCATAGTTATAACTATCAATTTAATAGGATTATGACACCCTTTACCCAAACTATCGCTAAAGAAGTACCTTTCTGTAATAGAGAATTTCCAGGTGATGCACCGCGTTATGTTAACATGAGTTTTCGTACGAAACCAGGAGTAGCAGCCACCAACATTTCTGGAACATTTAAAGCACTTGTAACTATTATACAAGGAGATACGCAGAATTCAGTTAGTGATGGTTATCCTACCGGAGGAATCCCAGCTGGTCCACTTATATAAATTATAATCTTTTTGTAATTCACCTTTTGTGCGAAGGAAACGCAAAATAACCACACCCGATATGGGTGTGGTTATATGATAGACGAAGCCCCAACCATCGCTTCATCCTGTGATGAACTAAATTCACCTCCATCGCCTAATTTTTTTTCTTTTTAAATAATAGTAATAGTTATCTTAGTGGCCCCCGCTGCAAGGGCTACCTCAAGGGTAGCCATAGCGATAGCTTTAGGAACTGTATAGCAAACATGATCTTCATCTTCTTCAACTTCTTCAACTTCTTCCTTCTCTTCTTCATCTTCAACTTCTTCCTTCTCTTCTTCATCTTCAACTTCTTCTGATTCCTCACCTTGGTCTTGTTTGGATTCCTGATTGATAGCATCTGAATTTTGCTTGTTTAAGAGATTTCTGTACTCCAAACCCAGCTTTGGTCGACGAGTTCCCCAAGATTTAATCTTGAGTTGAGTAGGTGCGATTTCTGCTCTTTTTTGGCTCTTGAGTTGCGTAGGTATCATATCTGTCACCTTGATTGCAGATCTCTTTGGGATATGAACCTTGTCCAAACCCGTACGCTTTTCCCAGTTTTCGCGAGTCTCTTCTGGGTGATTGTACGGGCAATGTCGATGATTCGACATATTGCAGTATGCTGAACCATCCCAATCCACAAACCGACAGCGCTCTCCAAAGAGACACGGCGCCATGCGCACGTCTTCCTTTGTATGAGCAAACTTACATTTGTCTTCTCCATGCGGACAAGGGACTCCTTTCTCTACAGACCAGCAGAGCCTAGTTTTTGTGAGACGCTTAGCCATTTCATCTCTGTCTTGGAGCTTCTCGTATGCAGCTGTTCTGGTGGCACCATGACCATGCCCAGAATAACAGTGAGCTTTGAGCTTATCCATGCGAGTAACGAATCCCAAATCATTTGGAGACATCTTAACTCTTTTTTTGTTTGTTACACTGATGCGTAGGTAACGTTTCGGTTTCTTAGGAGCCATTGACCCAAGTTTTGGGAAGCTCATATCCATATATGTTTTAGTTGGTGTAATAGTAGTCATATTTCACTAAATATTTATAGACTTGAAAATAAAATTCAAATTTATTTTCAATAGTTTGTTTGCGTGTCAAATAAAATTTTCATGAGCTAAGATATCGTATTGTATTTTTTGATTATGATTCCAAATATAGGATTCATAAGGTTTATTTGTATTTTATAAGACATTTCTCCTTCGTCTCCGTCCTCCGTACTTTTTTCTTCCAAGGAGATACTTTTGTACGGAGTTAATCTTTTTCTAATTTCATAATTTTCCCAATTTCTAAAAAATTATTATTTTTAATCTCCTCCGTCTCCATCTTCCGTACTTTTTTCCTAATTCAAATGTATTTAAAACCACACACTAATGAGTGTGGTTTATTTTATTTATTATAATATGCATGGATTGGTGTATGAAGGGTTATATATACCTATACTATTTCAATTTTGAAATTCTTTATCCCTGATTTAATAGCATGTTGCATTGCCTGAAGAGCAAGACTAGCTGGTACCCTTATGACAATAGGATCGTTATTGTGACGAAAGCGACAATTCTTTCCATGGGGGCATGTCTTACCAGTACTAACATATCTACACAGAGGGCGTTCTTTCTTCTTCGTTTTCTTGACCGCTACATTCTTCTTCGTTTTCTTGACCGCTACATTCTTCTTCGTTTTCTTGACCGCTACAACTTTCTTCTT
This sequence comes from bacterium, assembly GCA_024206195.1. The sequence continues at coordinate 2,357 of JAAGZO010000318.1, forward strand.
CGTTTTCTTGACCGCTACAACTTTCTTCTCCTGTACTTTCTTTACATCAATAACGTTCTTCGCTTGCTTGACCTCAACAACATTCTTCTTCGCTTGCTTGGTTCGGACTTCTATCCACCCAGAATTGTTATTCTCATGTACTTTCTTTACATCAACAACGTTCTTCTTCGCTTGCTTGGTTCGGACTTCTATCCACCCAGAATTGTTATTCTCATGTACTTTCTTTACATCAACAACGTTCTTCTTCGCTTGCTTGACCTCAACAACATTCTTCTGTACTTTCTTTACATCAATAACGTTCTTCGCTTGCTTGACCTCAACAACATTCTTATGTACTTTCTTTACATCAACAACATTCTTCGCTTGCTTGACCTCAACAACTTTCTTGCGCTTTTGAGCCCATCTATTCCAGAAGATGAAACTATTAGACTCTTTCACAACTTGCTTAGTCTTGGTCTGAACACGCATGATTGAAATCTCTACCTTAGTAATCTTGACCTTCTTAGCAACCGTACGACAAAAAGCACTGGTCTTCTTTAAGCCCATACGTCGAAAATAGTTCTCATTAGTCTCTTCGGGATGTCGAAAGCAGCAGCACTTTTTTCCTGAATTGTGATACCCTGAGCATGTCTTTTTCACACAGCGACATCTATTTCCAAAAAAGCATTCTCTGATCTGAAGCTCTTGGGCCGTATGAGCGAATCTGCAACGTTTCCCATGTCTGCAACGTTTCCCGGTATGAACAGACTCACAGATGCGGGTCTTTGAGAGAACTGTCGGCATTTCCTGTTTATTAAAAATCTTTTTCTGACCTGCCATTCGAGGTGTAACAAACTGAAACGGACAGACCTCCTTCTTCTTTTTCTCCTTCTTCTTTTTCTCCTTCTTCTTTTTCTCCTTCGGCTTTGATATTCGTTGCTCCTTCTCGGTGTTTGACTTAAACTTCGGTTTAAACTTATTTACGGTGATCCATCCTCCGTTCTCACGTTCATCTCGTAGTAGTGCTTCATGATAAGCGAATACAGCATTAGCATGATCCTCCTCCAATTTCTGCTTTTTCAGCTCTATAACTTTCTCTTTAGCTTCCTTGCGTAGTTGGATGTTTTGAATCATTAACGTCTGCTGTTTCTTAATCTCCTGTTCAAGCATTTTTGTCTCCAAATCTTCTTCCTCTTCATCCTTAATGTAGTTGATCTCTATCACATTCGTGTCTTTGTTCTCTGCATTGTTTCTAAAGAGAAGTGATCTCTTTTCTTCTTCCTTCTTCTTTTCTTCTTTCTTCACCTTCTTCCTCAAAGCTCTGCGCCTCTTGATGACCTCTATCTGTATCTTTTCTTCCTTGCTTCCAACTGCCGCAGTCGACTTCTTTGATCGCGACTTTCCTCCTCCATTACGCCGATGACCAAAAGGTAAAGATTTCTTAGGGATTTTCTTCTTCTTCTTTCGTGCCAACCATGCAGCACGTTTCTCTTCCTCCTTTTTCTTCATTCTCTTATATCTTCCTAACTTGGTTTCTGTGGGAAGAGTCGCGAGAATCCTTGCTTTTTCAAGCAATTCCAACTTCTTCTTCTTCTCTTCTACCTTCTTCTCTTCTTCTTCTACCTTCTTCTCTTCTTCTTTCTTCTTGTGTAAAGCTTTCTCCTTTTCTATCATCATCTTCTCTTGCCACTCTATCCATGTCTCGCAACCAGTCTGCTCTGAGGTTGCCATACTAAGTAATAGAATGACAGGTGGTGTATTGAGTCTCCTCCTATGTCTTAACCGTGTCTCAGACCGCAACGTTTCTAGAGAAACCACAAAGGTCTCATCAGAGTTTGAATTGGGATCGTCATAGTTGCATTGGTCATCAGAGTCATACTCATCAGACCATTGCTGGTCTTGCTCATAGGTTTGCTCTGACAACTCGGTATCATTACCTTCGTCATCTGAGCAGTACATATTATTTGTATAGTTGTTATTGTGAACCATGTTCTTACTATTTATCTGTATAGTTGTGGTCAAAAATCAACTTTATTTTTAAAGGGAATTTAATAACTTAGAATTTAGTACAATAAAAGTAACCACACTCTTTGAGAGTGTGGTTAAAAACCTTTTCATAATTTTTAGATCTACTTAATTATTTTTTGATGTGTCTAAATCTACAATTCTTCCCATGAGGGCATATTTTTTTCTCATTTACATATCTACACAAGGGACGTTTTTTATTAAAAATTTGCTTAAAGTGTGATTTAACAGGAGTTGTTTTATTAAAAATTTGCTTAAAGTGTGATTTAACAGGAGTTGTGAACTTGTTTACTATTGTCTTAGGGTCATCATATTCTTGAGGAGACTTGGTTTTTATATTCATTCTCTGACAATAATTAATCATGTCCTCTCCTGGATGCAGAAAACCACATTTTGGACCTTGTTCACAGTTGTGGTAAATACCTTCACGGTATTCTACCCGTCTACAAGTCCTCTTGAAGAAGCACGGTACAACATTTAGTTCGTCTATAGAGTGAGCATATCTACACATTTTACCATGTGGACAAGGATTATTGGTATCAACTGATACACACATTTTACTGCGATAAAGAAGATTAATATTCATATTTTTGGTAAATGTATGTGAGATATTTTCTAAATTTTTATCATCATCCTGATCCTCCTCATTTACAACATTTATTACAATAATAAGCTTTTCTTCTTCAACCTGTTCATTCACATCTAAATTGTTTGATGAGTTACTTACCCTCTGGATCCATTTTTGTTTAGTTCTTGTTTCCTTTGCTTTCTTACTATTTGGGTGTTGTGATAATTGGTCTACAAGTTTTCGTTTGGTAATCTTTTTTTGTGGATAAGAATCAACTCCATGAGTTTCATTCTTATAAATAAATAACTCATTATTGTCATCTGACTTGTCATAGTATTCATCATTCACTATGTTCACAACAAATGAGTCTTGTGAAATATATATATTTTTATTATTTATAATGGACATATTATTCAAAAATAAAGATACTATTATCACTAAAAATTCAACTTTATTTTGTAATTTTAATCACACCTAGTACTAGGTGTGATTAATAAATTAATCTATTTTTTCTCTCCATAATATATTGCTTCAATTTCTCATGAATTGTTTATTTGTTTAGCCTTCTCTCTCCACTCCTCACGTTGATCGTTACTCAATGCCTTCCATTGTTTGGCCAACTCCTTAGTCAGATCGGTTCCAGTAAGCCCAGTAGATTTTTCTATAGCAGCCTGGTGATACTTCTTCCATTCTCCGACTCCATACAATCGCTTCTTCTTTTTTCGTGATATCTTTTTTCGTGATATCTTTTTTCGTGATAATATCTTATTATCACTCTTATTATCACTCTTATTATCACTCTTATTATCACTCTTATTATCACTCTTATTATCACTCTTATTATCACTCTTATTATCACTCTTATTATCACTCTTATTATCAC
>JAAGZO010000319.1 GCA_024206195.1 bacterium
GGCTCTAAATTCGTCTATGTCCGGATACAGTGTGGATAAAGTTGATTTTCTAACATTGTTAAACAGTCAGATGGCATTGTTTAATTTTGAACTGGATTATTATAAATTTATTGCCGCCTTCAAGAGTGATTTGGCGGAACTTGAATATACAACAGCATTAAAAATTATAGATAATTAAAGGAGCACAAAATGTCTAGAGGCAAGAACAATAACGTGAAATGGATCATTGCACTTTTGATCATTGTTGCCGGTCAGTGGATGCTCCATCAATATGGAATCTTTGACAAGATATTTTCCAGATCAGATGAAAGAAAAATAGCGCACTGGCGTGCTCCGATGGATCCGGAATATACGTCTGACAAGCCTGGAAAATCTCCCATGGGCATGGATCTTGTTCCGGTGTATGAGGATGAATTACCTGGGCAGGCAGGACAACAACAAACAGAAGAAAGCATTGCAGGTGTAGATTATTTTTATACCTGCGGTATGCATCCAAATATCCGGGAAACTGAGCCGGGGATATGCCCAATATGTAACATGAACCTTGTGAAAAAAACTGTTTCACAGGGTGGCAATCCGGCACAGGTCTCTATTGATCCGGTGACAGTCCAGAATATTGGTGTGAGAACAGCATTAGTAGAAAAAAGAAAACTAGCAAAAACAATCCGTGCCTACGGAAAAGTACAATTTGATGATAGAAGAACAGCTTCTGTTTCTTCGAAAGTATCCGGCTGGGCAGAAAAACTGTACGTGGATTTCGAAGGGCAGTATGTTAGAAAGGGAGCTCCATTAATAGACATTTACAGCCCGGATCTTGTTGCTACACAGGAAGAATACTTGAAAGCAGTTGAGCTTGAGAAGAAGCTAAAAGTTACTGGAAATCAGGAATTTGCTTCACATACTTCAGAGCTTCTTAAGTCAACAAAACGGAGACTACAGCTCTGGGATATTTCAGAAGAGCAGATCAGGGAATTGGAAACATCAGGTGAAGTAAAGAAGACACTTACATTATATGCTCCTGTCAGTGGTGTTGTTACTACTAAAAAAATAAATGAAGGTGATGCAGTAAAACCGAATATGGCAATGTACAGTATTACCGATCTGTCAGCAGTATGGGTCGTTGCAGATATATATGAATATGAGCTGCCCTGGGTAAAAATCGGGCAGGACGTGATAATGGAACTTTCGTATGAACCGGGGAAAGAATTCAATGGGAAGATTAATTATATTTACCCATATCTTGATCCTAAAACACGTACAGGAAGAGTCAGGTTTGAATTTAAAAATTCTGAAATGGCTCTTAAACCGGACATGCATGTAAATGTGATTATTCAATCAAGTATAGATGAAGACAAGATAGTGATACCTGTCAGTTCAGTAATACTATCTGGAGAAAGAAATCTTGTCATAATTGCGCTTGGAGAGGGGAAATTTGAACCGAAAAATATAAAGATAGGGATTGAAAGCAACGGATTCTATGCTGTCGAAGAAGGCCTCAATGAAGGGGAGAAAGTAGTTACTTCAGCACAGTTCCTGATAGACTCTGAAAGCAGATTGAAAGAAGCTCAGATGAAAATGCTTACGCCTGAAGAAGAAGTACCGGTCAAAACTACTGTTACGCTGATAGGTGAAGGAGATATGAAATATACCTGTCCAATGCCGGAAGATATGGTCTTTTCTTCAGAACCAGGCAGCTGTCCTGAATGCGGTATGGATCTAAAGGAAATGACACCGGATCAGGTAAAGCAAATGAACAATCTCTTGGAAACTCATGAGGCCGAAAAATACAAGATATTTGAAGAGACAGAGGAACATAAAGGCCATGACCACTCAGCGGAAGCGCCGGGGAGTGAAGACAACCAATCTGTTTTGATTTTTGGAGAAGGTGAATTGACACATTTTTGTCCAATGGAAGAAGATCTTGTTTTCGCAGATTCAGAAGGAGAATGCCCTAGATGTGGTATGTTCCTTGCGGAAATGGATCAGGACGAGAAAAATAAAAGCTCGGAATTAATCAAAGACAGAGAGGTTATCCGGATAATTGACAAAGATCATGTCCATATTGAAGCATTGGAAGAGTATGCATCATTTACTGAAAAACCATTAATACTTATAGGTGAAAATGACATGACACACACTTGCCCGATGGATGAATGTCTCTTATTCTCAAATGGTGAGGAAGAATGCTCAAGATGCGGTATGAAACTAAAAGAAATGACGAGTTCACAAAAGAACAGGTTTGATAAGCTGAAAAAGAACAGGGAAATAATCCGGATTTCCTCCTCAAAGGCCATTAAGGTCACGGAAGGAGGGAAATAATAATGCTTGAGAAGATCATTGAAGCCTCAGTAAACAACAGGCTGCTGGTTGTTCTTGCGACACTTGCGCTTATTGTGTTCGGTACTATCGCGGTCTACAATGTACCGATGGACGCTATTCCTGATCTAAGTGATGTTCAGGTCATCATCCAGACTGACTATCCCGGTCAGGCTCCGCAGCTTGTGGAAGACCAGGTTACCTATCCGCTTACAACACAGATGTTATCCGTACCGCATGCAAAGGCAGTGCGTGGTTATTCTTATTTCGGATTGTCTTTTGTCTATGTAATATTCGAAGACGGCACAGATATGTACTGGGCGAGGAGCAGGGTACTGGAGTATCTGAATTCTGCGTCGAAACGGTTGCCTGAAGGCGTGTCTCCGCAGCTTGGACCTGACGCAACCGGGCTTGGCTGGGCATTTGAGTATGTAGTTGAAAGTGACAGGCATACCCTGGATGAATTGCGCTCTATTCAGGATTGGTATTTAAAGTATGAGTTGTCAAGTGTACAGGGAGTTGCTGAAGTCGCCAGTATTGGTGGATTTGTTAAACAGTATCAGGTTGAGGTAGATCCGTCAAAGCTTCAGGCATTTGGTATTCCTTTAGGAAAAGTCATCGATGCCATAAAGAAAAACAATAATGAGGCGGGAGGAAGACTTCTTGAACTTGCGGAAACAGAATTTATGGTCCGAAGTAGTGGATATATAAACAATATCGATGATTTGAAGAATATCGCCGTAGATGTAAACTCAGATGGAATACCTGTACTATTAAGGAATATTGCGGACGTGCATTTGGGTCCGGAGCTTAGAAGGGGTATAGCTGAAAGAGATGGTATCGGTGAAACTGTTGGCGGAATTGTTGTAATGCGCTATGGAGAAAATGCTCTGGAAGTCATAAATAAAGTTAAAACTAAACTTGAAGAGATCAAAGTCGGATTGCCTGAGGGAGTTGAGATAAAAACCGTTTACGACAGGACTTCACTAATTAAAAGAGCAATAGATACTTTAACTCTGACACTTACTGAAGAAAGTATTGTGGTAGCAGTCATTTGTCTTCTTTTTCTTCTGCA
>JAAGZO010000320.1 GCA_024206195.1 bacterium
TAAAAATAATCCAGTATTTCACCCGAAGTATTCAATTTTAACTACTTAAACAAGAAAGGATACTATGATGATAAACCCAAAACAATTGAGATCATTGATCGCTGACACACTATTTGAAGTGGACTTATTTAGCCTTGAAGCAGCTGAACTTTTGTTTATGACAGCTGCTCAAGAGAGTCACTGTGGTGAGTATATTCAGCAGCTTGGGCGTGGTCCAGCACTTGGTATTTTCCAGATGGAACCGGACACAGAACAGGACATTCTTGAGAATTATATACAGTACCGACCACAGCTGCAGAAGATTGTTGATAGGTTCAGAATAAAAGCTGTCCGTGGAGATCTCAACCTCAGGGGAAACATACCTTATCAGATTGTGATGGCGAGGATACATTATCTGAGAGTACCTGTGATGTTGCCGCACCCAACAGACATTGAAGCTATGGCTGAGTACTACAAGAAGTACTATAACACTTATGCAGGTAAAGCTACAGTCGAACAAGCTGTAGAAAACTATAACCGATTCATGGGACTAATAGGAAAGAAAGGATAACAATATGTGTGAACTATATAATATAGGATGTAAAACGTGTGAACATGATGGAACTTGTAACTTTGACCTTTGGAATAACTGTTTCGACACAGGAGAATGTAAGTATTCTGGTAAGAGGTCTAATTGTTATTTGAATTATTCTAAATGGCAACCAAATTTTAGTGCAGACGATCTCTACATTATAGAGTGTGGAACATGTGAACACCATAAGGGTGGTGGTTGGTGTGGTATAGCGGCTGGTCTTAAATGTACTGGTGATGTACTTGCCCCTGCCTGTAGATATAAAGGCACAAAAGAGGAATTCCCATCCTGGTCATACTCAAAGTGGGAACCAAAAGAAAAATCTCATAGCTGGCACTTGCCAATCACAGAGTTAACAAGGGAAGAACCCAAAGAAGATCCCCATTACAAAGAACTCAGAAGAGTACTGGACCTTGCATATGACCAAGCTGCTAAGGGTAAGGGTAAAGAGAGACATGTACAGGACGAGGAAGGTGAGGCTTTTGAGAAGCAACAGATCTGTGAGATTACACGGAGAGTTGGTTGTGGTGGCCCAGCTTACCAGGCTGTAAAAAAGATTTATGAGTCTCTTGGATTACCACCTGAGAGGGGTATGAGAGAATTGCTTGGTGCTATTAATTATATTGTTGGTGCTTACATTGTCATGGAGGAGAAGGTGTAATGTCAAGGCAGATAGTTTTAAAAGTAACAAACATAGGGGACACTACAAGTCCCCTTGCTGCCCTTGCAAAACGTAAAGAGATTGAACGTGTCTGCAAAGAGGACAGCATCATTTATGACGGTATTTTTATTGAGGTCAACACCCAGGTTGGGTACGTTTGGCAAGAGAATAAACCTTTAGAATTTGAGACACCAGAATTAGCATGAACCATTATAAACCCTCCACATTTATCTGCCACAATTGTCTTGGTGAGTTTTTCACATTTGAGTTAGGTTACCGTGGTCCTGAAAGAGACGATGACGTAGGTTGGAATCCAGTCAAGAATGACACAATACATCTCTGTAAAACCTGTGATCAGGTTGTACCTTATCCAGCTTTACAGGGTGAAACAGCTGAGGATTATCCTGAACCCAAGTCACGTCAGATTGTTTTGCTGAGGGAACTAAACTCTAACCTATGGCTTACTGGCACCAGTTGCTATCCTGAATTAGTTGAGTTTAAGTTTGCAAGGATGTTTGCCGGTGCTCAGTACGCAAGGCAGTTTTTATGGCATGAGAGATGTAAACACAATTTTGTGAGCATGAACATTGAATTAATTAATTATACACTGACCTGGGACGAAATGACCGAGGTTGAGTGGTTACTTTAGAAAGGGGAAATAGAATAAAATGCCAACAGGATATACAGCTGTAATTAAAGATGGTATCTCATTTAAAGATTTTGTGATGAGATGTTCAAGGGCAATGGGTGCCTTGATAACGATGAGGGATGATCCCCTCGACAAGCCTATACCAGAAAGATTTGAACCATCTTCTTATTATCTTAATAATTATAATGAGGCTAAAACGAGACTTCAAAAATTGAAGGCAATGAGTAGTAAAGAGGTTGGGCAAAAAGCTTTAAAAAATTATCAGGACGAAAAGAGAAGACATGCTAAACGTGTGAAAGATAACGCAGAGCAGATTGAAAAATACAAAGCAATGCTTGATAAGGTTCAAAGTTGGGAACCCCCAACATCTGAGCATAATGGCTTGAAAGAATTTATGGTAGAACAATTAAAAAGCTCTATAAATTTTGATGACACACGGGGTTATGACGTAACTCCCACTAAGATTGATAGTCAAATATGGCTACATGATGAGATACGTAAAGTTATAAAAAATATTGAGTATTATGCAGAGGAATATAAAAAGGAATTGGAGAGAGTTGAGAGTAGAAATATTTGGGTAAAACAACTTATAGAAAGTTTAAATTAAACAAACAAAGAAAGGAAAATAAACATGAACGCAAGA
>JAAGZO010000321.1 GCA_024206195.1 bacterium
AAGCAATCTGCCTGAATAAGCACTGAATATCAAGATATCAGGTCAATTTGACAGGTTTGGTGTAGTTATCTGGCAAACTTGCCTGATTTCGCTATCAATACTAGGGGAAGCCGGGCGTTTTTGCCTGATACTAATAAGTTATGTAAAAATTCGAAGCAATAAATTCCCCCGGAGAGAACGTGGAGTATACAGAAGATACGTACTGGAATACATTTCCAAACTTGAGTCGAGAAGTATTCTTTGATTCAAAGGAAGAGTTCGAGTTTTTTATGGAGAAAATAGATCAGAAAATGATTGACGAAGGTATTCCTCCAAAAGGGCGACAAATCAAGGGGATTTTCGAGGCTGCTAAAGAGTTGAAGACAGAAGTCCCTTGGGTTACAGAGGAATTTGCAAAAAAGGACGATTACACCATTCTGAGCCTAGCGGCGCATATAGTAATTTGGTTCCAAAAGAAATATGAAGACCGGCTGAATATGGGGTATGCGAACAAGTCTATTGCGAAGTTAAAGGGGGATTTCTACGTTCTCAATATTCTTACTACATACGGGGATGTTGAACTTTTCTTCGACCCAAAAGCGGACGCTGTTATTGATGGCTACATAAATGTTGCGAAGTTCATTGAAGGTTTAACTGCTTATACTGCTGAAAGAATTACCGATCAGGAAATAAAGGAGTTAGCGACCCTTCTATACAACGCTATCTGTCTTACTAGAGCATTGGACAGTCGCCTAAGTGTAGATATGCTGAAGGAGGCGAAGTCAGACTTTATTCAATCAGTTGAAGCTCTATTTAGGGACCAACTAGTACCAGGGCTATCAAAGTGGCATTCACTGCAATTTGCGGAAAAGGTTCTAAAGGCATTTATAGAATCAAAGAATGAAGCTTATGGTTTTACTCATAAACTGGATGTTCTGCTTCAAAAGGCAATAGAGTGTGGCCTTAAGAATACGGAAGAATATGATGGCGGAATAATTCAGTGTAAGCCTGAGGTTAGATATAATGCTGATTTGGTTTCTAAAGATGAGGCTTATAATGCTCACATCGAGGCGATCAAGTTAGGTGTATATACGTTATTACAAATCGAACCAAAAGAGTCATAAAAGATATTGTGGGGTATTGGATTAAAGGGGTCTGACCCCTTTAATTTTGAATAAGCACTGAATATCAAGATATCAGGTCAATTTGACAGGTTTGGTGTAGTTATCTGGCAAACTTGCCTGATTTCGCTATCAATACTAGGGGAAGCCGGGCGTTTTTGCC
>JAAGZO010000322.1 GCA_024206195.1 bacterium
TGGATTCCTTGGGAAACGCGAAATATTTTTCAACCTTGGATCTTCGAGCCGGATATCATCAATTGTCTGTCGCTCCTGAACATATTGAGAAAACAGCATTCACGATGCACATTGGAAACTTCGAATATACTAAAGTTCCGTATGGATTACAAGGAGCACCTAGTTCAGTCCAACGTCTGATGAACTTCGTTTTAGCTGGTCTGCAAAATGATTTTGCTGCATGTTACTTGGATGATGTCCTTGTATGGTCTGTGACTTTTCCCAAACATCTTGAAAATTTACAGAAGGTTTTTGACCGACTTGATCAGCATAATCTTTGTCTTAAGCCTACGAAGTGTTGTTTTGGATGAATTGAAGTTCTCTATTTAGGTCATATGGTTAGTAAATTCGGACTTCATAGTGAACCTAAGAAAATTATTGATATTCAAAAGTTTCCTGAACCCTCTGATCAAACAGGTGTTTGACGTTCTCTAGGAATGGCAAGTTGTTATAGATGTTACATCAGTCAGTTTGCTACCATAGCTTCCCCTTTGCATAGTTTGCTAAAAATTGATAATTTCTGTTGGACTTCTGCTTGTCAAACTGCCTTTGAAACTCTTAAGAATAAGTTGACTACTGCTCCAGTTTTGACTTTTCCTGATTTCACAAAGACCTTTTATCTGCAA
>JAAGZO010000323.1 GCA_024206195.1 bacterium
ACAGAACAGCTGCCACGGATAAAGCAGATGCTGAACAGGCCCTGGTCCGATGGAACTGTGCCTGGCCAGAGTTAAAAAAATTTGCCTTCTCGGCCAGAGCGAGCACTGGCGTCTGCCGACATTCCTTTCAGAGCGATTTTCTGGAGGAGCTCAAAAATGCAGCGTCAGACACCGTGAAGCACAAGTCGTGCCCTTTCCTTGTGTATCCATGCAATTAGAAAATAAACCTAATTTTTAAGCTTAAATTAGTGCCAATATTTGCACAAATACTGAATTGCTCTCAGCCCATTTTCGTCTTTCATAATCTATGTATAATCTTTAAACACCGCATAATGGTGAAAATGTAAGTACAAATAACTGCTAAGTATTATGCATTTCCAGACACCTAGACAAGTACAAAAATGTAAATATGAAATTAGTTGTAGAAATTTGGAAATTCGTAGTAAAATACCGTACTTTGGAAAGTGGATGTGCAGACATTTATTTCCGCATTCACATTTATTTCTGCGAGTCCTATTTTCCTCAAGTACGGTAACTAAAAACTTGACAGAAACGACTTGACACATACAGTAGGAAGCTCGGACCTCGATTACGAACGCACCTCGAATACAGGCCTGTCGCAAAAAGCCTGATTTCAAATTCAAGCCAAAGTCTTATCCCAAACAAAAACTAACCTAGCTGACGGCAACCACTTAGGTATTACTATTATGATTATTATCTTTTATCAGTGTCTGCTAAAACTCTTGTGTACGTATGTTTCATAAATTGTTCACTATGTAGGTCCAGGAAATCAATGCTGGCCTCTCCTCAGTAGTTAAAAAAAAATTATTAAATAAAATAAAATTTCGGCTGAATTTGATAGAAGAATCTGGCCTGTATTCATTCTGGTAAGACAAAAATAACCTAACTAGGTTTTCTTTGCGCTAATAAAAGCACTGATAGCACTGATTTCCGCAATGAAAATACAATGTCAAACTGCCAGTTTAATAGATTTCACCACCTTGGAATGATTTTAAACTTTGAATTTGTGTTTTAGGTATTTACATATTTCAGGTTCCTGCGTCATTCTGCACTGTAAAGAAGCCATACCTGAATCTAATTTCAGCAAATGGGCCTATCAACCAGCTCAAAGTTCACCGTCAGTTGTCTATCTCAGTCACCAGAATGCAGTGCATATGTCAACCGTCACAACTCAATATTTCTTTATTTCAGCTCAAAATCAACGTTAATTCAACCACCTTTCTGATGTAACCACCTTCCAGAAACCAACATAATGTAACTGAATATTTCTGCTAAAAATTCAAGAGGGAGAGGGAAGGCACTGGAATTACAAAGCTAAATTTGAATTAGATTTTATTTTTGAAATTTGAAAATTTGAAAAAAATCCAGAAATACCCGTTGATGAAAAAAAATATATTTTGAAAACAACTGGTTTGGAAATGAAAATAATTGAATAAGTTTTAAAAACCTACATTTCATACATTGTTGGTGAATCCATAATTTTAATTAAAATGGATGCTCAAGACTTCTAAGCTTTCAGAGAAAGCTTGTAGGTATTCCAGACTAAGCCCTAACTTGCATTCTCCCATCTAGTGCAGTGGTCCCTAGTTTCGTGACTTTTCCAAATGTGCACTGCAGCACTAGATTGGATAATGAGGTTGACTGGGCATACGATAACGAAACTGACTATTTTTGAAATGTGTACTTGTATTATTAATCGAAATGTTCATATATTTGTGTTTGTACATGTACTGTAGATGAATTAGGTATGATGATATTACACCGCCCTGCTTACGTAGTTAGGAATTATAGTATGCAAGAAAAATTCAGAAACAATGGAACATTTCGAAATCACTCCCTGCTCTGCATCCTGCTTCTACGGCCCTGTTCCAAGACCCTTGTTTCCATTCACTGCTGGACTAGTAATTCATTTCTGCTGACTGCATTACTTTCTTCATTTCCTGAAAATTCAAGAGGCAAGATCAGAACATTCCTCAAAAATCCATCAGACTAATTGAAAGACCTTTTTGGGATCGCCTGCAGGGGACATGGGTCACTGCGTGGCTGGATCCCCATTCAATCAATGAACCTCATTTCCACAGACATTCAGCAAAGGACTTTGGGACGTCCTGCCGGGCTCCCTCAGTGCCACTCTGGGACCTTGGGCATGGCCTTTCAGGAGCAGACACCACCTAAAACAGAATGAAGATTCAAGGCTCAAGACTGTTTGTTCTACATACTTCATTTTTTGTACTGATTCCGTATTGTTACATCATATTTTTGTTAACTTTCTCTGGTATCCCGTTATCTATCCAAGATTACCTTCACTTTACCCCCGGGAGCTTGAGACTAGAGAGGGTGGTGTAACTATAGTGGGATATGTTGTTATACTTGTATTATGTGTGCTACTTGTCTCACTGTGCTGTCTTGTACCTGTAGTGGTAGATATGTTAATGAGTATCTTATTGGCAATGCAATATTTGATACTGTACTGTGTTTTCTACTGTTTGTGCTCTTGTTGGGTAGTTGAAGTGCATTAGTGTTGGTATACTGTAGTCTGGGCGCAGTGTCCACGCAGTTCTCAAGAGTCAATTAGGGCAGCTAACTGACTAATGGAGGACGCCCACTGAAGGCAGGGCGTCGCCCAAACAGAGATGTCTCCTCCTGGTATGGGCGTCAACTGCTAATGGACATTGCTCCCAGACTGGGTGTCACCGTCATCTTGTTTGTAGGTATAAATACCCTTGCTCCAAGAATCTGAGATTCCTCCCGATGTTGGCTCTGAGGCTAGGTAGTTATTAGTCGCTCCATTGCTTTATTGTTGAATAAACCGGTGTTTTACTGTCTTGAGGGTTATTAT
>JAAGZO010000324.1 GCA_024206195.1 bacterium
ATGTGTGTAATACTTGAGAAGCCGTTATATTATTTGCCAGTCGGTGATTTTCAATATGTTAAGAATGGTTTTCACCTCCATTTTCCATCTTTGTTTGTTAGCCGTCAGAATATGGCTGTCCACATCATTCCCCGTGTCCAGCAAGTTCTAAAAGAGCTGGAAGTCTTTAAAAACTTGGGTATAAAAGATTCTGGTAGCGTTGTTGATGATGCAGTAACTCGTAATGCATGGTTAGTTTATGGCAGTAGAAAATCCGAAGAGATGGAACCATATCGAGTGACAAATGTTATTTCTTCCGAAGGTAAAGAGATGGATTTGGAAGAAGCATTTTGTGATTATGAGCTTCTAGATTACCTAGAACGACCAATGAATATAAAAGGTAAAGTGTCCACCTACTTACCTCGCATTTTGAGTATTTTCCATGGTGGTCGTCCTATTATGGAAGTAAAAGAAGGATTAATATGTCCTTTGAAAGCAGCACTAAAAATTCGAGAGAATAAAGGAGTAAATAAACTCCCGAAACATCTTGAAATATCTGTAAAAGAGTCTCTAAAGATTTCAGCTCGTCTCTTACCAATGTTACAAGACTTTCGTGCAGAGAAGTATGATGAATGGATGCGTATAGGTTGGATATTAAATAATATAGGTAAGAGTAGTACACAGGCTCTTGAACAATGGATTACTTTTTCATCTCGTTGTGAAGAAAAATTTGATGAAGCGACATGTGTATATCAATGGGAAAAGATGATGCAACGAGATATTACATTGGGTACTCTTCGTCATTTTGCTAAACTTGATAGCCCTGAAGAATATAGTAAATTGAAGAATGAGTCGGTAAAACATTATGCTAAAGAATCGTTAAATGGCTCTCACTGGGACATAGCAATGGCATTGCATGCTATGTATTGTGAGGAGTTTGTATGTGCTTCTATTCCTAGCAAGACATGGTTTCAATTTAAGGGTCATAAATGGGAAGAGATCGAAGAAGGTATCTTTTTACGTCGAAGAATATCCGATACTATTGTTAAGCAATATGTAGATATGGGTAAAGAGGTAGTGATGAAGATTGGAGAAGTAACGGATAAAGCAGAAGAAGCAATGTACAATGCGCGTCTAAAACAAGTTCGTAAGCTTATCTGTAATCTTAAGTCAGCTCCTTATAAGAATAACATAATGAAGGAAGCTATGGAGGTTTTTTATGATCAACGCTTCAAGGCTAAATTAGATCAAAATCCGTTCTTGATTGCGTTTAAGAACGGAGTATACGATCTTACAACAAATCATTTTCGTTGTGGTTACCCTGAAGATTTTATCAGTAAATGCATTCCAATAGAATATAAAGAATATGATGAGAGTTCTCAGGTAATTCAAGACGTGAAAGAGTTCCTCCACAAGATTTTCCCGGACAAATCAGTTCGTACTTACTTTCTTGATACTTACTCAGATATTTTTGTGGGAGGTAATTCAATGAAGAAAGTATATATCTGGACAGGTGAAGGAGATAATGGAAAGTCAGTCATGCAAAACTTGTTTGAGATGATGTTGGGAGAATTATCTATCAAATTTAATACCCAGTACTTTACCGGAAAGAAAGTAGCCTCTGGTGCTGCAAATCCAGAGCTTGCTCGTGCAGCACCTCCGGTCCGTATGGCTACAATGGATGAGCCTAATGGAGATGAACAACTTAATAATGGTGAGTTAAAGAAACTTTCAGGTGGTGATAAATATTGGGCGCGAGATTTATTCCAGAGAGGTAAGAATACGAGAGAGATCACACCCATGTTCACCATTACTCTGATTTGTAACGGCCTTCCAAAGCTTCGCTCCTCTGACAAGGCTACTTGGAATCGGTTGCGAGTAATTCCTTTCGAGTCTACGTTCGTAGAACCAGGGTCTCCGTGTCCAGTAACGTTTGAAGAACAACTGTTGGAAAAGAGATTTCCAATGGACCGTACATTCGGTTCCAAGCTACCTAATATGGTTGGTGCCTTCGCCTGGTATCTCCTTGAGTGGCGTAAGAATGTAACAGTACGTATAGAGCCCGATAAAGTGAAGGAAGCTACGGCTATGTACAGACGTCAAAACGATCTGTATCGTCAGTTTATTGAAGAATGTATTGTTGAAGCTGATAGTACAATTTCTCTCCAGGAACTTTACTCTTACTTCAAAGATTGGTTCAAGGAAGGATGGCCGAACATGTCTCTTCCAATCAAGAATAAAGTAAAGGAGTATTTTGAGAAGTTATGGGGAGAACCTAGTCGAGGTTGCAGATGGACTGGTTACAGGATTCGTACTCTGGAAGAAGATATCGCTAGTGGAGAAGCAGTAATATTGGAACCTGATGATTTAATAAATTATAGTAACTAGAATTAACCTGATGATTTAATAAATTCTAGTAACTAGAATTTTATGTAGGTATATTTTTTAGATTTGAAAAAATCTAAAAACATGGAAAGCTTAAGTAATTAACATGGAACGAGACACCCGAGAGATTGATGAGATTGCATTTGGTATATACTCATCACAAGAAATATTGGATATGGCTGTATGTAAGATAGATAACCCAAAGAAAAGTGGACCGAATACTGTATATGATGACAGGATGGGAACTACGGACTCGTCTCGAAAATGCGAAACATGCAAAGAAAATGCACATGCATGCCAGGGTCATTTTGGATATATTGAACTATATGAACCTATTATTCACCCTCTTTATTATAAGAGAGTGGTTTCATTCCTGAATTGTTTTTGTCTTAAATGTTATAGACTTCTTCTCCTAAAGGATCAAATATATTTAGCAGGTCTAAGTCGTTATAGGGGAGAATCCAGGTTCAAAAAAATACAAGAGCGATTGAAGAAAGTTCAGATGTGTTGTCATCCAGGTTGTGGAGCAGATCATCCCCATTGTAAATTCTCTACTTCCGATAGCTCTATATTTAAAGTATATGAAAATAAAGATAAGTCGCGTACTAGCATAATGTTGACAACTCATGAAATACAAAAGATTTTTGACAGTATACTAGATGAAGATATTCGTCTTATAGGTCTTGACCCCAAATTAATTCATCCTCGAAATTTTATTATTTCTATACTCCCAGTACTACCTCCATGCGATAGACCATATGTACAAGCCGATGGGAATATGTGCGATGATGATCTTACCAATCAGTATATTGAAATAATCAAAGCAAATAATCATCTAGGAGGTATAGGAGGACGCAAGACATTGACAGGAAAAAGAAAAGAACTCAGCGAGACGAAGAGACAAAAATTCTTAGCAAGTCTGAGGTTTAGAATACTTACTACCTTTAATAATGGACAAGGAAAGGCTAAACACACAACAAATGGAAGACCTATTAAAGGAATTAAGGAAAGACTTGCTGGAAAAGATGGACAGATCCGCGCCAACATGATGGGTAAGCGCAGTGTAAGACCTGATACTCCAGTCTTAATGTTCTCGACCGGCAAAACGAAAAGAGCAGAAGATATAGTAGTCGGAGATGTGGTAGTTGGTGATGATGGAAAGCCCAGAACGGTAGTAGATACTGTAACAGGTGAAAGCCCCTTATATAA
>JAAGZO010000325.1 GCA_024206195.1 bacterium
CATACTCGATACAGCAGAATTAACTACAAGGATTTCATAAGCAGGGACCACTCCTTTTCCATCTTTTTTTGGGATCAACTGCTGACAAATAACTCCACGAAGAGATTCAGCAATCATACTTGTAATAATTGCTTTTTCATCTGGAGGAAATGAATCGATAAGACTTGAAACAGTTTGCGAGGCATTATTCGTATTCATTGTACCAAAAACAAGGTGTCCTGTTTCTGCTGCAGTAACAGCTAATTGAATGCTTTCTAAATCTCTAAGCTCACTAACGACAAGAACATCAGGGTCTTCTCTTAAAGCAGCTCTTAATGCATTATGCTGTGAAAGGGTATGGCGGTTTAATTCTCGTTGTGTAACCTGGCATCGCTTTGGGACATAAACGATTTCAATCGGATTTTCTATTGTAATAATATGTTCGTCACGTGTTTGATTGATATAATCGACAAGTGTAGATAATGTACTTGTTTTCCCGCAACCTGCTGGGCCAGTAATTAAGACTAGACCTTGCGCCCATTGAGTTAACCTCTTGCAAGATTCAGGCATGCCTGAATCTTGCAAGAGG
>JAAGZO010000326.1 GCA_024206195.1 bacterium
TCAATCTCAATGGTGAACAACACCTGATCACTATTGCCGAAGACATCACTGAACGTCAGCGAATGGAGCAGGAAGCCCGACAACGACAAAAAGAGTTGACCCATGTGGCCCGCCTGAGTTCTATCGGGGAGATGGCTTCGGAATTAGCCCATGAGTTGAACCAGCCTCTAACAGCGATCACTACCTCTGCCGATGGAAGCCTGAGGATGCTGGAATCCGGTTCTCCTGACACCGATATAATTATCAAAGCCATACGAAACGCATCCAAACAAGCTAATCGGGCAGGTGATATCATTCGTCGGATTAGAGATTTCTCCCGCAAACGGGAACCTAAAAAATCCCAGGTTAATATCAATGAGGTTGTCCAGGAAGCATTGAGTTTTATTAAGCATGAAGCCCAAGAACATAATATTGATATTAAGTTGGATCTATCTAAGCAGATTCACACCATTGAAGTTGATGAGGTTCTGATTCTACAAGTTGTCCTAAATCTTTTACGGAATGGATTGGAAGCAATGTACGAATCTGATAATGACCATCCCTGTTTGACTATCGAAACTAGGCAGAGCGATGATAATAATGTAGTTGAAGTCTCTGTCCAAGACACCGGCATAGGTATCAAGCCGGACGATACCGAGCAGTTATTTGATTCTTTCTTTACCACTAAAAAGAGTGGTTTAGGTATTGGTCTATCGATTAGTCGATCTATTATCGAATCTCATCGAGGTAAATTATGGGCTGAGAATAATGACCATAGTGGTGCTACGTTTAGATTTACTTTGCCTATTATACTTCAAGAAGGCGGATCGAATATTAATGAGGAGCTAATTACGCAAGAAGAAATTTAACTATGGGGGTTGTAAATAGTAATTATTGGACAAATAATAGGTTTCGATATATATTATTAAGCTGGCGTGGGGGTGTTTCTTGAAAAGGCAGGATAAATCGTGCTGATGTTCTGTTCTGTGGGGAAATGAAATATCATGGTCAATATTGATATTTTTATAGGACATTAGCATACCAGCCTAATGATTTCAGGTTGTTACTACTTATCTAAACCGCCACTGCAACACTGATAACACTGTAATTTAGACATAGATATAATAGTCTTTACTGAGCATTTCTTCCGCCTAATTTCCTCTAAGTATCTACCGATACAAAAGACATATAGTATTTTTGTAGAGTCAATCGGCAAGATGAAGGGCATTGTCTCTATGATACTATTCTGAGTTTTCAGAATATGACTATATCACTGAATTGGGGAGTTCAGGTCGGGTGATCAATCGAAGAGAGATTCTATAAATTTTGCAACTTGGATCTGTTGGATTGTCTTGAAATATCGACACACAACTTTGAGGAGTAAGCTAAGGATAAGCAGCACAGTTAAATGTGATGTGACATGCGGCAAGTTAAGCGTCTTGGGCCAGAAATATAAACGGTGAAAAAATGAAGATACGTCAAAAAATGATTTCGGGTTTTTTAGTGATTGTTTTATTAGTTGCAGCGGTAGGAGTTATGTGCTTGTACCAACTGCATAGGATTGCCGAACCGTTGCGTAAAGACATACCGGAAAAAATAAGGGAAATAAGTGAATCATCACGCTTAGATGGATTAGCTCAGTTCATACGTTATTATGACGAGGTTCTAACTCAGTCGGCCCGGAATTACGCTTTTACCCAGGATAAAAAATGGGAACAACGCTACAGAGACGTTGAGCCGGAATTGGACCGAATAATAAAGGAAGCTATCGAGAAAGGAGATGCCGAGGACAAGGTTTTTTTCTCAAGTGTTGACCAGGCAAATCTTACTCTTGTTCAGATGGAATATGAAGCCATTGAGTTTGTAAGCAAAGGACAGGCGGGAAAAGCCGTTAAAATATTGGAAGACCAGGAATACTGGAATCAAAAGAAAATTTATGAACAAGGCATTCGAGACTATGTTCGCAGGAAAGGTATTCAATACGATGAGGCATTGGCGACCTCTACTGAAGAAGTGGAATTAGCGAACAACAAGACGCAAAAACTGATTGACATAAGTACCCTGTTGGTATTGATCTTTGTTGTCGTTGCTTTGATGCTATCAATAGGGGTAGGTTACCTCATTTATTATTCCATCTCCAATCCTTTTGTCAAGTTAAAAGCTGCGGCAGTTGAAATAGGAGCCGGCCATTTGGATACTCAGATTGAAATAAACTCAAACGATGAGATCGGTCAACTGGCCGCTTCTTTCACCAAAATGACCGAGGATTTAAGAAAGAGCACCACTTCGATAGAAAATCTTAAGAAAGAAAACATCTGCCGCAAGCTGGCGGAGGAGACGATGCGGGAGAGTGAGGAGAAATACCGCACTCTGTTCACGAAAATGATCAATGGCTTTGCCTTCCACAAGATCGTCGTTGATGAAAAGGGCACGCCCATCGATTACATCTTTCTTGAGATCAACAACGCATTTGAAAAACTGACCGGATTAAAACGCGAGAACCTTATCGGCAAACGTGTTACGGAAGTACTGCCCGGTATAGAAAAAGACTCTGTGGACTGGATTGGGAAGTACGGTAAGGTGGCTTTGGAAGGAGAAATGATACATTTTGAGAACTGTGTAAACGTCGGAGCAAAAGTGCGGCACCTGTCGGGATAAAAGTGCAGCGCCTGGGTCGTTAATATATCCCGCTTCGTGCGGGATGTCAATATTCTCTAA